>DASQIU010000145.1:0-4255 GCA_035631395.1 Daejeonella sp.
CATGTGGACCTATAACCTGAAAACGGCCGAAGTTTCTATGGTTAACGATGCGGCCCTGGATTTATATGGATATAGCCGGCAGGAATTCTTAAACTTAGACCTGTATGCCATCCGGGTAGAAGAAGAACACCAGCGGTTAAAGGAGCATCTGGACAAAAAAACCTTACATTCCCAAGATACCATCAGTGGCGAGTGGCGCCATGTTAAAAAAGATGGAAGCATTATTGTGGTAGAAGTAGTGTCGCATTTGGTTAAAATAAATGGCCAAAAATCCAGGCTGGTAGTGATCAAAGATATTACAGCCCAGAAAAAAGCGAAGCAGGAAATTCTGAGACAAAACCTAAAGCTGCGGGAAATTGCCTATATCAGCTCGCATGAAGTTCGTAAACCGGCGGCCAATATTTTGGGGTTAGTCAATCTGTTTGACAAACAAAACCTGGGCAATAAATTGAATGCCGAAATTATAGAATATCTGGAAATTACAGCTAAACAATTAGACCAGGTAATTGGTCGAATTATTCAAAAAACCGGTAAAGGAATGTAGGGGCGATCCTGTGTGATCGCCCAGCAGAAACGTAGGGGCAATTCTATGTGATCGCCCATTAAATCAACAGAATTTTCCAGGCAGCCAATACATCGTTATGATCCAGTAAAACCTTGGCCCGCATATGCAGCTGTGCCTGTCTTCTGATGGGATCATTTACTGTGGCGTCTAAGATATCCTTTATTTCAGGCTCTACTTTAGTACGTTCCACCTCCTCGGCAGTAGGCAGCACTTCAATATTACCCAACTGACCCAAATTATTGCCGGTAAGTATCGACGAATTTCGAATTGCAGCCGGGAGAGCGTCTACCCCGATACCCATGGTTTGTACAGGCTTGGCCACTTTAAATAAATTATCTTTGGTAACCCGGCAATACCAATCGCCGCCTAAACGAGCCACCTGGTCTATTTTTTCCTGATCTATTTTCCCATTTTCATCCAGAATCTCTTCCTTAATATGGATCAGTTTAATTTCGGCCAGGATCAAGTTGCCGGCACCGCCATTTTCGCCCAATGAGATTACATCATTCACTATGCACTCCAACTGCACCGGCGATTGTGCTACACGAGGCGGCCTGACCAATTCAGATTTCAGTGGAGTAAACCCCGCTTTCACAAATTCATTCACTCCACGTGGATATTCTACACTGGCCAGCGACGTTTGCTGCACCATATCATAATTCACGATATTGATGACACACTCTGGCACTTCCAGGATATTCTCCAGTGTATGTTTGTTAGTATTATTACGTACCCGCCGAGAAGGGGAAAAAACACAAAGTGGCGGATTGGTGCTAAACAGGTTAAAAAAACTGAAAGGGCTTAGATTCACATTTCCCTCTTTATCAATGGTAGAAGCAAAGCAAATGGGTCGGGGGGCAATGGCGTGCTGTAAATAATTCTGCAGCTCGACTGTTTTTAAATCAGAAGTTTTTAGGGTAAGCATGTTTTATAAATTTTTGCTTTTCTGAGCCATTGGGGCGCAGAAAAGCAAAAGATAAGCATTATTTTTTTTTCAGTTTCAGGATAGACCAATCGGTATCCACTTTACTAATGGTATTACTTAATCTGCCTAAGCCGGCAATTTCCATTTCGACCACATCGCCCGGTTGCAGCCATTGTGGTTTATAGCCAGGATCATTCAGTAAACCGGTGCCGTTCAATTCCAGGAAACATCCCGTACCAACGGTGCCAGAACCAATCACATCGCCAGGTAAAACATCTGCCCCATAAGCGCAACGTTCAATAATTTCGGCAAAGGTCCAATCCATATCGGCCATAGAACCAACAGAAACCTCTACGCCGTTTACCCAACATTTCATTGACAGATTATAATTATTGCCTGTATGTCCCTCTTTGGCTGCTACTTTATAGGGTTCCAGCTCATCGGGTGTAACCAGCCAGGGGCCAATAACGGTCGAAAAATCTTTCCCTTTGGCGGGTCCCAAATTCAGAAGCATTTCTTCCATTTGCAGGGTACGGGCGCTCATATCATTCATGATCATATATCCCGCAATATATTCATCAGCCTGGGCCGCAGTAATATTTCTTCCTTTTTTACCGATCACAATGGCCACTTCCAGCTCAAAATCCAGTTTCTCAAAATGGTCGGGCATGCAGGCAATATCGCCCGGCCCCTGGATGGCGTTATGATTGGTAAAGTAAAAAATCGGATAATGGTCAAACTCGGCTATCATCTCCACTTTGCGGTTACGGCGGGCCGCTGCCACATGCTGGCGGAAAGCGTATCCATCCCGGCAGGAAGTAGGATGAGGAACCGGAGCCAGTAGTTCATAAAAAACTTCTTCTTTAGCTTGTAAGGTTCCTGCTTTAATTTCGCGGTCTATCTTTTTGGCCCGTTCCATTAACTCTTCGCCTCCTTCTAAAAACCGGCCCATATTATCCGGAATCAGTTTATCGCAAGAGTTCAGATTATAAATATGACCATCAATAAATACACCTAAGTGTTCCTGGTCATCGGTTTTATAAGAAACTAACTTCATATTGATTCTGTATTTGGGTATGAGTTCAAAACTAATAAAAATTAAAGATTGGACCAGCATTGCGCTTCACCCCAGCAGATATTATTAAACACTTGTTTGATCCGTTAAAAAGTCTATCTTCGTCCACAGACATGATCATCCAATACATTAAGCAGCTACAATTCAATTCCTCGCAGGCTCTGGCCAGTTTCAGGTACAAGCTGCTTTCTAAAATCGTGTTTGCCCAATATTCACGGTAAACCGCCTTCCCTGCTATTCCAGAAACAATTCTGGCATATTATCCTTAAATTTATATTGAAATTGTTTTAAACAAATAAGTTCATTATGCCTGTATATCACACATTAGGTAGCATTCCGCATAAGCGGCATACAGCATTTCGTAAGCCAGATGGCAGTTTATATGCCGAAGAACTGGTTTCTACAGAAGGCTTTTCCAGCCTGTATTCGCTGGTTTATCATGTCCATCCGCCAACCATCGTTAAATCCATTGGCGAGCCCTATTCTGTAGAGCCTCAAATAGGCCGTGAAAAACACCTGCGCCATACCAGCCTGATCGGTTTTAACATTAAACCGGAAGACGATTATCTGCAAAGCCGTAAGCCGGTGCTGGTTAACTCTGATCTGCATATCTCGCTGGCTGCTCCGCGTAAATCCATGACGGATTATTTTTATAAAAATAGTCAGGCCGATGAGGTCATTTTTATCCATAAGGGAACTGGCACTTTAAAAAGCGGCTTCGGCAAAATCCGTTTTGAATATGGCGATTATCTGGTTGTTCCTCGCGGTACCATTTACCAAATGGAGTTTGATACCGAAGATAACCGGCTTTTTATTGTAGAAAGTTTCAGTCCGATCCGCACTCCTAAACGCTATCGCAATGAATGGGGCCAATTAATGGAACATTCTCCTTTCTGCGAACGCGATATTAAACGCCCAACTGATCTGGAAACCCATGATGAGGTTGGCGATTTTAAAGTTCTGATCAAAAAACAGGAAATTATTTATCCTTATACCTACGGTACCCATCCATTTGACTTTGTAGGCTGGGATGGATTCCATTATCCATGGGCTTTTTCTATCCATGATTTTGAACCCATTACCGGCCGCGTGCACCAACCGCCACCTGTACACCAGACTTTCGAAGGGCATAACTTCGTGATCTGCTCTTTTGTTCCCCGCAAATACGATTATCATCCGCAATCTATTCCGGCGCCTTATAACCATAGCAATGTGGATAGCGATGAGGTATTATACTATGTGGATGGCGATTTTATGAGCCGTAAGAGCGTGGTAAAAGGACAGATTACCCTGCATCCCGGCGGTATCCCGCACGGACCACATCCGGGTACGGTAGAAAAATCTATCGGCAAAGAAAAAACCGAAGAACTGGCCGTAATGATAGACCCATTCCGTCCTTTAATGCTCACCAATTATGCCATAGAAATTGAGGATGAGAGCTATCATAAAAGCTGGCAGTTTAATATAGAATAAACAACAAGGAATATTTTCCAAATAAAACAATTGCTTATAAAAACCATGGAAACACAAACATTAGAAAACAAAGCGCAAACCACCGATTTCTTACCTTTAAATGGTACAGATTACATAGAATTATATGTTGGAAATGCCAAACAGGCAGCTCATTTTTATAAAACCGCTTTTGGTTTCCAAAGCCTGGCTTATGCAGGACCAGAAACCGGAGTTAAAG
>DASQIU010000146.1:0-15721 GCA_035631395.1 Daejeonella sp.
GCTGGATTGGCTTACAGAACTATAAAGAAAAATTCAGAGTTATTCAGCAGCACCATTTATTGATTTTGCCTTCGCACGATGAGAATTTTGCCAATGTAGTTATTGAAAGCCTGGCAATGGGAACAGCTGTTCTACTTAGTGAAAAAGTTGGATTAGCCCAATATGTAAAAGAAAATAATTGGGGATGGGTTTCCCACTTACACCCGGATGCCTTTTGCAAACATTTGGAAAACATCTTTTATCAAAAAGATCAATTACAAGCTATCCGCCAAAAGGCGCCCGAAAAAATAAGAACCGATTTCAATAGCCAGAGGTTGCTGGAGGATTATTTACAGTTTTATCGACAAATTTTAGAACATGAGTAGCTACCGCGATTATGGCTTTCAAAATGCCAATAGCTGCCATGCGCATTTTTACTTATATCAGCCCTTGCTTTACTTTTTAAAAGAAATCCCTCAGGCCAAAATATTGGATTTAGGCTGTGGAAATGGCTCTTTAGTGAATTGGCTGTTGGAGCAGGGTTTTGATGCTTATGGCACCGACGCCTCTGAAAAAGGCATTTGCATTGCCAATAAACAACATCCCGGAAGGTTTTATGTGCAGGATCTGTCAAAAGACCACTTACCTCAGCAATTGCAATCAATTGTCTTTAATGTAATTATTTCTACCGAAGTGATCGAACACTTATATGATCCACGCACTTTTATCCGTTTTTGCAGCCGGATTTTGGCTAATCAGAAAAATGGCACCTTAATCATTTCCACACCTTACCATGGTTATCTAAAAAATTTATCCTTAAGCCTTTTTAATCAATGGGACCAACATCTAAGCCCGCTATGGGATGGAGGACATATTAAATTATGGTCAAAAAGAACTTTGGCCAAATTACTCGAAGAAGAAAGCTTTCAATTAACCGGATTCCAGGGATGCGGCCGTTTCCCCTTTTTCTGGAAATCCATGATGATCAAAGCGCAGCCGATACGATGAACAGGCCTTTTACTTTTATCATCCTCACTTATAACGAAGAGCAACATTTGCCCCGCTTGCTGGAATCAATCAAAAGTCTGCGGGCAAAAATTTGTGTTCTTGACTCCGGAAGTACCGACGCTACGCTGAATATTTGCCAAAAATATGGAGCTGAAACCCGCATTTCTCCATTTGAAAATCATCCGAAACAATGGCATAAGGCCTTGAACAGTTTTACTGTTAGCACGCCCTGGGTTATTGGACTGGATGCCGATCAAATTGTAACCCCAGAACTGTTGCATATGCTACATCAGTTTCGCGATGAAGATTATACGGGGATAAATGGCATTTACTTTAACCGGAAAAATTATTTTAAAGGCAGTTGGATCAAATACGGGGGCTATTACCCCAAATATTTATTGAAGATGTTCAGATACGGTTTGGGAAGTTCAGATCTGAATGAAAATATGGACCACCGTTTTATTGTGCCGGGCAAAACTATGATTTGGGAGAAAGGCCATATTATTGAAGAAAACCTGAAAGAAAATCAGATCGGTTTCTGGATCCATAAACATAACCGCTACAGCGACCTGCTGGCCCGCGAAGAAGTAGAGCGGAAACAAAATTTACGTTTCCAGTTTAACAAGCCTAACTTCTGGGGCAATCCGGATGAACGTATTGCCTGGCTGAAAAGCCTGTGGTGGAAATCACCTCGTTTTATACGTCCCTTTTTATATTTCTTTTACAGGATGTTTTTTCAACTAGGCATTCTGGATGGAAAAACCGGTATTCTATTTCATTTTTTGCAGGGATTTTGGTTCCGGATGATAGTGGATGTAAAAATTGGCGAAATTTTAAAACAGGAAAAAAATGAACCTTAAGTTTTGGAACCAGCCTACCGGCAGATTTATAATCCTTTTTTTAGGAGTTTTTATATTCCTTTACTATTTCAACCTCTTTTTTATTGGCATTACTACCAAGGGAAATTTATACAGCAGCTTTTTAGACCAACATCTAAACTACATTAAAGGCTTGCGTTTTATACTGATTAGCTTCAGCGCCAAAATTTTAGAATGGATGGGCTACCAGATAATTGTTTCAGAATTTACCTTGCATGCCCTCAATACCGGAGGAATTAATGTGGTATATTCTTGTTTAGGTTTTGGAGTGATGAGCTTTTTCTCGGCCTTTATCATAGCCTGGCCTTACAAATCTTTAAAAAATAAACTACTTTTTATCCCATTGGGGCTGATTGTTATCCAGACGTTAAATATTACACGTTTTATCCTGATTACCTTATTCTGGAGAAAATCTTTTTTCAGGGGAAGCATAGATCATCATACCTTATTTAATACCATTTTATATACCATTCTGCTTATCCTGATGCTCTTTTGGATCAATAATAAAAACAAACCTTCTAAAAAATCATGAACGCTCAAAGTTGTCTTCAGGAACCATTGAAGCAAATCAGCCTCAAGAAAAAGTTCGATAAAAAAGATTATCATCCAGGAGCATCTTCTTT
Organism: Daejeonella sp.; assembly: GCA_035631395.1. GTDB lineage: Bacteria > Bacteroidota > Bacteroidia > Sphingobacteriales > Sphingobacteriaceae > Daejeonella. Next base: position 2,489 of record DASQIU010000146.1, read on the forward strand.
GAAAATCGTCATCTGGTATTTTGTAAGCGCCTTGTTTATACGCTCCGGGTTTATTCCATTCAGCACTATTATTGTATGGATATTGAAAATATTTGGCGCTAAAATTGGCCGGGATGTGCGTATTAAGCCCTTTGTAAATATCAAATATCCCTGGAAACTACACATGGGTGATCATTCCTGGATTGGTGAACATTGCTGGATAGAAAACCTGGCGGAAGTAAAACTGGGCAAAAATGTATGTCTTTCGCAGGGTTGTATGCTCCTCACCGGAAATCATAACTACCAAAAAACCACTTTTGATCTTTTTGTTAAGCCGATAGAAATAGAAAACGGAGCCTGGATTGGTGCCAGGGCGGTGGTAAGTCCCGGGGTTAGGGTTGCTTCTCATGCAGTATTATCCCTTGCCTCGGTAGCCACCAAAAACCTGGATCCTTATTCCGTGTACCAGGGAAATCCGGCAATAAAAATTCGGGATAGAGTTATTAGTTAGCGTAAAACAGGTTCCTACCGAGCCTTTGGGATATTAAAAAATATGGAAGTTGAAGCATGAGTACCTATTCACAAATATATATTCAAGTGGTATTTGCTGTGAAAAACAGAGCTGCTCTGATTGATTCCATTTGGGAAGAAAAATTGTATCAGTACATTACAGGTATTATTCAAAATAAGGAGCAGAAAATGCTGGCGATAAATGGGATGCCGGACCACATTCATTTTTTTACCGGAATAAAACCCAGTTGTTGCTTGAGTGATTTAGTTCGAGAAATAAAAAAGTCGAGCAACGAAATGATTAACGAAAATAAACTATCAAAATTCAAGTTCAGTTGGCAAGAGGGGTATGGTGCATTTTCATATAGTCATTCACAAATTAACAATGTTGTGAAATATATAATGAACCAAAAAGAGCATCACAAAAAATCATCATTCAAGGAAGAATACATCGATTTTTTGAAAAAATTTGAACTTCAATACGATGAAAAATATTTATTTGATTGGTTGCAATGAGCAGATGCCAGGGGCATCCAAGGTTTATAGCCCTAAGGTGTGGATGTTTTGTTCGACCCCCTCGGGGTCGTAGATTTCGTATGTGTTTATTTTCTACAGACCTTGTATCCCTTCGGGATATAAATGGTAAAGATATAATGAGCCAAAAAGAGCATCACAAAAAATCATTCAAGAAAAGACCCTTAATTTTTTGAAAAAATTTGAACTTCTATAAGATGAAAAATATTTATTTGATTGGATGCAATGAACAGATGCCAAAGGCATCCAAAGTTTATAGCCGTTAAGGTGTATGTGTTTTGTTCGACCCCCTCGGGGTCGTAGTTTTCAGATGTGTTTATTTTCTCCAGACCCTGTATCCCTATGGGATATAAAAATATGGCAATAGAACTTTAACCATGCCATTGAATTCTAACGACATTACTCCTAGGCATTAATCGCCTTCCAAAGCAGATCTTTCAGTTCGGTAATACCTTTTTGGGCAACCGAAGAAATAAATATATAAGGAACATCCGGAAGATCGGTTTTCATTTCCCGGGTTAATTCCTCATCCAGCATATCTGATTTGGTAATAGCCAAAACGCGGGGTTTATGCATCAGTTCAGGATTATATTCCTGAAGCTCATTCAATAAAATATGATATTCCTCTTTAATGCTCCGGCTGGTATCGGCTGGAATCATAAACAGTAAGACAGAATTTCGCTCAATATGGCGTAAAAAACGTATTCCCAAGCCTTTACCCTGAGAGGCTCCTTCAATAATGCCCGGAATATCGGCCATCACAAAAGATTTATTATCGCGGTAAGAAACTATGCCCAAATTAGGCACCAGGGTGGTAAAAGCATAATCCGCAATTTCGGGTTTAGCCGCCGAAACTACTGATAATAAGGTTGATTTACCCGCATTTGGGAATCCCACCAAACCTACATCAGCCAAAATTTTCAGCTCCAGAACCATCCATTCTTCTTTTCCCGGTTCGCCTGGCTGGCTAAAACGGGGAGTTTGCTGGGTAGCCGACTTGAAATGGGAATTTCCCAAACCTCCTCTTCCGCCGGCGGTTAGGATTTTGGTTTCTCCATCGTGGGTTATTTCAAATAACATTTCGCCGGTTTCGGCATCGCGGGCAATGGTTCCCAGAGGTACTTCCAAAATCTCATCCTGACCCTGCCGTCCGGATTTATTTCCACTAGATCCTGGCAAACCATTTTCGGCAATCACGTGCTTGCGATATTTTAAATGCAGCAAGGTCCACAACTGGTTATTGCCTTTTAGAACAATATGTCCGCCACGACCTCCATCGCCACCATCAGGTCCACCTTTTGAAGTAAAAACATCCCGGTGCAAATGTGCAGATCCGGCACCGCCATGTCCTGAACGACAACAGATCTTTACGTAATCAACAAAATTTGATCCCTGTGACATACTGAATTAATATAAAAAATGGCCCCAAATTTTCGGCGCCATACTATCCTTATAAATTTAAAAAAGAAGTAATCTTATAAACAAGTTCGCTCTCATTAAACAAAACTTTGGAAATATTAGTTTTAAAGCAACAACCGATGCTTTCACCCATAAAAATCCAAACGTTTAAAAAAGCTTACTGATTGTCAATAACCTGACACATGGAAGAGAAAATCTCATCGATACTTCCTATACCATTAATGCTACGATATTTATCCTGTTGTTTATAATAGTTGGCAACCGGAGTGGTTTTGGAGTTATACTCTTGAATGCGGCGTGCAATAATCTCTTCGTTAGCATCATCTGGACGACCAGATTCTTTACCTCTTAATAATAAACGGTGCTGAAGCTCTTCCTGGGTTACTTCCAAAGCAATCATACTGGAAATTGCAGAATTCTTAGACTCTAGTAAACTATCCAGAGCTTCTGCCTGTGCTACAGTACGTGGAAATCCATCAAAAATAAAACCAGCGGCATCTTTGTTAGAATCCAACTTATTGCTGATCATGGCAATAACTACCTCATCGGGCACCAATATTCCCTGGTCCATCAGCTTTTTAGCTTCTACACCCAACTGGGTTCCCTGTGCAATTTCATTTCTAAGGATATCGCCGGTGGAAAGATGGACTAAATGGTATTTATCAATTAGTTTTTGAGATTGTGTTCCTTTACCGGCACCCGGAGGGCCGAACAATACTAAGTTCAGCATTTGATCTTCTTTAAAATTTTCCTTTTCCCATTGGTAGCCTCTGGGTTATAGACTGTTTTAAAAGTTTAAAAGCCTTTCCGCGAAAGGACGAAAAGGCTTTTATTTTTGGTGGACCTGAAGGGAGTCGAACCCCTAACCTCCTGATCCGTAGTCAGGTGCTCTATCCAATTAAGCTACAGGTCCCTTTGTTAAATGGTCTGCAAAAATATGTTTTCTTTTGAAAACACCCAATCTTTTTTTAAAAAAAAATCTCATTTTTTTGAATTGAGTGGCATTTTTTCGCTTAAAACTCATCCAAAAACAAGGCTTAGTGCTCTAATTCATAAGCCTTTAATTGCTCATCTACTATAGCTAATCCCTCCTTAAAAGAATGTGGCTGATAACCCAGTTCCCGGATGGTTTTATCTAGAATAAATCCAGTTTTAACGGGTCTTGGCGCCGCCTGGTTCAAACTTTTTGAGCTGATCGGGCGAATTAAGCCCTTGTCTAAACCCCAAAAATCAGCCACTTGCTCTACCAACTCCATAATACTTAACATATCTTTTCCGGAAGCATTATATATACCTGTAGCCTTTTTTTCGACAGCTAATAAACAACACTCGGCCAAATCTTCGGCCAAAGTAGGCATGCGCCACTGGTCGTTAACTACATTAATAGGTGTATTTTTTTCCAAAGCCCCTTTAGCCCATAATACAATATTGCTGCGGCTCATATCATTTACAATGCCATACACAATAATGGTACGTAAAATAGCCCATGGACATTTGGCTGCCTGCACTAATTTCTCGGCTTCTAATTTGGTATGCCCATAATAGCTTAAAGGATTAGGTTCGGCTTCCTCAGTATAAGGGCCATCTTCCCCATCAAAAATAAAATCAGTAGAAAGATGAATTAAGTGAATATTTAACCTTTCACACTCCCTAACCAAATTCTCAACCGCCTTTACATTTAAAAGCCAGCAATTTTCTTTATCGTTTTCACAAGAATCCACATTAGTCATGGCGGCTGTATGAATAATTGCATCCGGGCGATATTTTTCTAAAACCTGCCGTACATTTTCGGCATCACAAACATCTAATTCAGCATAAATATAAGTACCCTTGCGGGGATGGCGGTCAGCGCCTTTAGAGGTAGCAATTAATTCTATCTGCTTATTAGTTAAAACAGAGTCTGTTAATTTTTGTCCCAACAAGCCATTACTGCCTGTTACCATGATTTTCTTCATAGCCCAAATAACCAGAATTCTAGTAACAATTAAAAGTAAAATCGGGTTTAGGCTGCAAGCAAAATGGTTCTTAACCTCAAAAAAATCAAGACTTCCTTCTCACCTTTTTGCTAAATGTAACAACTATTAAAATAAGCGCCGCTATCCCCAGGGCCCAAATCCAGGCTTGTCCATACCAGGCATTACTATTATCCGCATGAATATCTATATCTACTTTTTCCGGATCAGATTGGGCAAGCAATAACGGATTACTAAACAACATGATGCAGATAACGATGAATAGCAAATGAAGTTTATGCGAACAGACAGAACCAATAGCCTCTTTCTTAAACATCTAAATTTGAATCAGAAAGCAAAACAATCTATCTAATTACAAATAATTTACGCTTAGGTTTCTCAAAAAATATGGAGAATTATAGAGGCAAAAAATCTTTTCATTAAGTGTTTGATTTTCGGGTATAAAGAGTATTTTTGCAGACCAAAAAAGGGCGCCCAGACAACGGGTGTAAATAGTTGATTTAATTAAGTTTACCAAATTTATATGCCAAACACTGGAAAAATAGCGCAGATCATCGGACCGGTAGTGGATGTTAGCTTTACGGATGATGCCCATTTGCCTAAAATTTACGACGCACTAGAAATTGTTAAGGACAACGGACAGAAAATTATTTTAGAAGTTCAGCAACACTTAGGCGAAGACCGGGTTCGGGCTATCGCCATGGACTCTACTGATGGATTGGTACGTGGAATGCTGGTTAAAGATACTGGCTCTGCGATCAAAATGCCTATTGGAGATCAAATTAAAGGTCGTTTATTTAACGTGGTTGGTCAGGCTATCGACGGTATTGACTCTGTTGACAATACCAATGGATACCCAATTCATAACACTCCTCCAAAATTTGACGAATTATCAACCGAAACTGAAGTTCTATTTACGGGTATTAAAGTAATTGACCTGTTAGAGCCTTATGCTAAAGGTGGTAAAATTGGTTTGTTTGGTGGTGCCGGTGTAGGTAAAACCGTGTTGATCATGGAGCTGGTAAATAACATTGCCAAAGCTTATGCAGGTTTATCGGTATTTGCCGGTGTGGGCGAGCGTACTCGTGAAGGAAACGACTTATTACGTGAGTTCATCGAGTCGGGCGTTATTAACTACGGTGATGCCTTTAAAGAATCTATGGAAAAAGGCGGCTGGGATTTAAATGCAGTAGATAAAGAAGTTCTGAAAGATTCTAAAGCTACCCTGGTTTTCGGACAGATGAACGAGCCTCCAGGTGCACGTGCACGGGTAGCCTTATCAGGATTAACTGTAGCCGAATACTTCCGTGATGGCGAAGGTGAAGGACAAGGTAAAGACATTCTTTTCTTCGTAGATAATATCTTCCGCTTTACTCAGGCAGGTTCTGAGGTATCAGCCTTATTAGGCCGGATGCCTTCCGCGGTAGGTTACCAGCCAACCCTGGCTACCGAGATGGGTTTGATGCAAGAGCGTATTACTTCTACTAAACGTGGTTCTATTACTTCCGTTCAGGCCGTTTACGTACCTGCGGATGACTTAACTGACCCTGCTCCTGCTACTACCTTTGCTCACTTAGATGCTACCACTGTATTATCCCGTAAAATTGCTGAGTTAGGAATTTATCCTGCGGTAGACCCTCTGGATTCTACTTCTCGTATTCTGAACCCAGTTATTCTGGGCGATGAGCACTATGGTACCGCACAACGTGTAAAAGAAATCTTACAACGTTATAAAGAACTTCAGGACATCATTGCCATTTTAGGTATGGACGAACTTTCTGAAGAAGATAAATTAGTAGTTGCACGTGCACGTCGTGTACAGCGTTTCTTATCACAGCCATTCTTTGTGGCTGAGCAGTTTACCGGCTTAAAAGGAGTTCTGGTTGATATTAAAGATACTATCAAAGGCTTTAATATGATCATGGACGGCGAAGTGGATGAATATCCTGAAGCTGCCTTCAACCTGGTAGGAACTATTGAAGACGCTATCGAAAAAGGTAAAAAACTGTTAGCAGAGTCCAAATAAAACAGTCCAAAGTATTTGTTATTTCGTATCCGGAAAAACCGGATACGAAATACCGAAACGAAATACTATACAGAATGACATTAGAAATTTTAACACCTGATAATACCGTTTACGAAGGAGAGATTACCTCTGTAAGCGTACCCGGTACCTTGGGTTCGTTTGAAATCCTCAAAGACCACGCTCCCATTATTTCAACCCTGGAAGATGGAAAAGTGACCATCCGGATTGGTGGAGGAGTACCAGATGAAATCTTTTTCATCACAGGCGGCGTAGTTGAGGTCTTAAATAATCAGATTATGTTGCTGGCCGAAGGTGTCGAGCATAAATAAAAACTATTTTTCAAAAAAAAGGCCCGTCTTGAAACTTCAAGACGGGCCTTTTTTTGTTGCCTACCCTGAACCTTACCTCCTTTTTTACGCTTCCTTTTTACTTCTGATCTTCCCTTCAAAAAACACCGAAAAACACCCTCGTTTTAAGGCTAGTTTTTACACCCACTTATTTCTTATTTATTAATAAGAAGAAGATTTTAGGAAGAAATCAGCCTGCCTTTCTAAAGAAATTCATATTTGAACCAAAAACCAAAAACCGATTTGGTATAAATTACCCAATTAAAATATTTGAAATACGAATCAATCGAAAAATAAAATATCGTATAAAAATATTATTCCAAAATTTTATATCGAAACGAAAATAATTGATTTAGCTATTGTCAATAATACACTTAACCAGTACTTTGAAAAACGCAAAAAGTACCGGAATCATGAACTCTAAAAAAGAAAAAAATTATTTCATAAAGTAAGCCTTTTTTCAAGCACTAGAACCTGATTTATGTGATCAAAAGACAACATCATCTAATCTTATTACTAAAAAATAAAAATCTTCACAACAACCTCAAATCGGACAATTTTAATAATCCCAATATGCAATACTATAACAGTAATACTATTCTTTACTTAAATGGCGATTTTTTAAAATCCCAGGCAGCCACTACTGATTTATATGGTCAGACACTTCATTATGGTTACGGAGTTTTTGAAGGCATCCGGGCATACCATACTCATAATGGAACCAGGTTATTTAAAGCTGAAGAGCATTTTGCCCGTTTAAGACGTTCTTGCGAACTGATCAATATCCCCTACTCCTGGGATAATGAGAGGTTAATTACCGATACTTACCGCCTCCTTGAACTGAACAATTTTAAAAACGCATATATCCGGCCTCTGGTTTTTTGCAGCCCTAATATGTCATTAAGCCGGCCGGCCGAAGTATCTATTATGATTTGCGCCTGGGAATGGCCAGCATATCTGGGGAATAATTTACTTCGGGTTTGCATTTCGAGTTTCCAGCGCCCAAATCCCAAATCCATAAAAGTAGAAGCCAAGGCAGCTGGCCATTATGTCAACTCTATTTTGGCAACTACCGAAGCTAAGGACCGCGGCTTTGACGAGGCGCTGATGTTGGATATGCATGAAAATATTGCCGAAGCCCCTGGAGCCAACTCTTTCCTGGAAAAAAATGGATGCTTATATACCCCGCCGGGCGGAAACATTTTGGTCGGCATTACGCGAAACACCGTTTTTGAGCTAGGCAAGGTACTTGGGATCAGTGTGATAGAAAAACAATTAACGGTAGAAGATATCAAAACTGCCGACAGCGCCTTTTTCTGTGGCACGGCCGCCGAAATTGTAGGCATCCAATCAATTGATGATACTGTTTTTAAAACAGAGTGGGCCGAAACGCTGGGAGCTACCATTCAGCGTGCCTACAAAAACCTGGTTCTGGAAAAAGAAAATTACGAAGTTATAATCTAAAGATGGAACTGAATCGCTACAGCAAAACAATTACTTCAGACCCAACCCAACCAGCTGCACGAGCTATGCTTCATGGAATTGGGCTTAGTTCTGAGGATATGAAAAAAGCGCAGGTAGGTATTGTAAGCATGGGCTATGAAGGCAATACCTGCAATATGCATTTAAATGATTTGGCTAAACTGGTGAAGAAAGGCGTGCAAACCCAGGATCTGGTTGGCCTGATATTCCATACCATTGGCGTAAGTGATGGCATTTCTAACGGAACCGATGGCATGCGTTATTCACTGATTTCCAGAGACCTGATTGCCGACTCCATAGAAACTGTTTGCGGCGCCCAATATTACGACGGCTTAATAGCTATTCCGGGCTGTGATAAAAATATGCCCGGATCTATCATGGCCATGGCTCGCCTAAACCGGCCAGCTATCATGGTATATGGCGGAAGCATCCACTCTGGAAAATATAAAGGTCGCTCGCTCAACATCGTTTCTGCTTTTGAAGCTTTAGGAGAAAAACTTGCCGGAAAGCTCAATGACGAAGATTTTGAAGGCATCATCCGCAATTCATGCCCGGGCGCCGGTGCCTGTGGCGGTATGTATACTGCTAATACGATGGCCTCGGCTATTGAAGCTCTGGGAATGAGCCTGCCTTATAGCTCCTCTTATCCCGCTTTGAGCCAGGAAAAGCAGAATGAATGCCAACAGGCCGGAATAGCCATCCGGACATTGCTTGAAAAAAACATCCTTCCTTCAGATATTATGACCCCCAAAGCATTTCATAATGCTATTGTAATTGTAATAGTACTCGGGGGATCTACTAATGCAGTACTGCATTTAATAGCCATGGCTAAAGCTGTCGGGCTAAAACTTACACTGGATGATTTCCAAGCCATTAGCGACAAAACGCCGGTATTGGGCAATCTAAAACCCAGTGGACAATATTTGATGGAAGATGTGCATGCCATTGGCGGAGTACCCGCCATACTAAAATATCTGTTAAAAAAAGGCTTGATTTATGGCGATTGTTTAACCGTAACAGGCAAGACATTAGCTGAAAATGTATCTCAAGCGGCTGTTTTAGATTTCGATACCCAGCAGGTAATTTATCCCATAGAAAAGCCGGTAAAAAGCACTGGTCATTTGCAAATGCTGTACGGAAACCTGGCCCTGGAAGGTTCAGTAGCCAAAATCAGCGGAAAAGAAGGAGAATCTTTTAAAGGCCCGGCCATCGTTTTTGATGGCGAACAGCAGTTGATCAAAGGCATTGAAAGCGGAAAAATAAAAGCAGGCAATGTGGTAGTAATCCGCCAGGTAGGTCCTAAGGGAGCCCCCGGAATGCCCGAGATGCTAAAACCTACCTCCGCCATTATCGGCGCCGGATTAGGAGATTCGGTAGCCTTAATTACAGACGGGCGCTTTTCTGGCGGAACCCATGGTTTTGTAGTGGGCCACATTACTCCCGAAGCCTGGCAAGGCGGCAATATCGCCCTGGTAGAAAATGGCGACCTAATTACCATCGACGTAGCGACTAAAAAAGTAGAATTAAATATTCCGGAAGCAGAATTACTTAAACGGCGGCATAACTGGAAACAACCACAACCAGCCGTTATAAAAGGGGCCTTATATAAGTACCTGAAACAGGTAAAAAGTGCCAGCGAAGGCTGTGTAACCGATGAATAAGCCCCTGCAAAAAGGAATAAACAATCTTCAACACAATCAAAAAGAAATGGAAAGCGCTACCCAAAAAGATATTCAGACAGTTAGTTCCCTGGCAATGAGCCGCGGAGCTGAAATCTTGCTCCACACTTTGGTTGCCGAAGGTGTTGCAACAATTTTCGGCTATCCCGGCGGAGCTATCATGCCGGTGTACGATGCTTTATACAACTTTTCAGATCAGTTAAAGCATATTTTGGTTCGTCATGAACAAGGAGCCATACATGCTGCCCAGGGTTTTGCACGCACAACTGGCAAAGTGGGCATTGTTTTGGCCACTTCCGGTCCGGGAGCTACCAATCTGATAACCGGCCTAGCTGATGCCATGATTGACTCTACTCCCCTAATATGCATTACAGGCCAGGTAGCCACACCTTTATTAGGAACCGATGCTTTCCAGGAAACTGATATTATTAACGTTTCCCTACCGGTAACAAAATGGAATGCCCAGGTCACCAGGGCTCAGGATATTGCCGCCACCGTAGCAAAGGCCTTTCACATTGCCCGTAGCGGACGCCCCGGTCCGGTGTTGATTGACCTAACCAAAGATGCCCAATTTGAACTGGCCGAATTCAAACATTCCATCTGCAATGCACTTAAAACCTATCAGCCTAAACCACAGCTAGATACCATATCCATTCTAAAAGCTGCAAAACTGATTAACAGCGCCCAAAGGCCTTATATACTGGCCGGACAGGGAGTTTTACTTGCAGAGGCTAGTAAGGAACTAATTCGTCTGGCAGAAAAGGCCGATATACCGGTAGCATCTACCTTATTGGGCTTGTCGGCAGTTCCAGTAGATCATCCTTTGTATGTGGGCTATTTAGGCATGCATGGCAATTATAGTCCTAACATTAATACCAATACTTGCGATGTTCTGATAGCCATCGGAATGCGTTTTGACGACCGGGTTACTGGCAATGTGGCAAAATATGCTCCTCAGGCCAGAATAATCCACATAGATATTGACCGGGCAGAAATCAATAAGATTATTAAAGCTGAAATTGCCATACATGCCGATGCTAGAGAAGCCTTAGAACTTTTAGAGGTTTATGTAGAAAAAGCCCGACATACCGATTGGCTAAACTCTTTCAAACTTTTGGATGAGCAGGAAAAACAGATTATCCATTCAGATTGCCATCCAGAAACCGGCCTTCCTAAAATGGGCGAAGTCGTTCGCGAGCTGGCCGAATTAACCAAGGGCCAAGCCATTTTGGTAACCGATGTGGGTCAGCATCAAATGGTTACTTCCCGTTATTATCCTTTTAAAAACCCACGCAGCAATGTTACCTCAGGTGGCTTAGGAACCATGGGATTTGCCTTGCCGGCAGCCATGGGAGCTAAAATGGGTATGCCACAAAAGCAGGTGGTAGCCATTATTGGCGATGGTGGTTTCCAGATGACTTTACAGGAGTTAGGCACTATTAGACAATACCAAATCACTGTCAAGATCATTGTTTTGAATAATAATTTCCTGGGAATGGTTAGACAATGGCAGCAATTATTCTTTGAGAAACGGTATTCCTTTACCGAAATGGATAACCCGGATTTCATCGCGATAGCCAAAGCTTACTCTATACCGGCAAAAAAAGTAGATAACCGTTCCGGATTACATGCCGCCTTACAGGAAATGCTGGCCGAGCCAGGGCCCTACTTTTTGGAAATAGTGGTAGAAAAAGAAGAAAACGTTTTTCCAATGGTACCGGCCGGCGCAGGGGTTGGAGAAATTATTTTGAAATAAATGCATCCATTAAATTATGACTGATAAAAAGGATTTCATCTTAGAGGTATATGCCGAAAATGGTTTTTCGGTTTTAAACCGGATGATTAACATCTTGAACCGGCGCCGCATCCGCATCAAGCGGATTTTAGCCACCGAAATGGAACAGGATTATACCCGGGGGATGGCCAGCTTTATGTTGCATACCACTGCCGAGCAGCTTGAAAAAACCCGCCTTCAATTAGAAAAAATAATAGAAGTAGAACGCACCGTTTTACTCGAAAACTAAAAACTTAAGAAAAAAATGGCAAAGATCAATTTTGGCGGAACAGTAGAAAATGTAGTAACCCGCGAAGAATTCCCCTTAGAAAAAGCCCAGCAAGTGCTAAAAAATGAAACCGTAGCCATTATTGGTTATGGCGTTCAAGGGCCGGGACAGGCATTAAACCAGCAAGACAATGGCATCAATGTTATTGTAGGACAACGTAAAAACTCAAAAACCTGGGACAAGGCCATTGCAGATGGCTTTATACCAGGCCAAACCCTGTTCGAAATTGAAGAGGCTTTGGAACGCGGCACTATTATTTGTTATTTATTAAGTGATGCCGCTCAAATTGAGCTTTGGCCAACAGTCAAAAAACATTTAACTCCTGGTAAAGCACTGTATTTTTCGCATGGTTTCGGGATTACTTTTAATGAGCAAACCGGCATTATTCCTCCACCCGATGTTGATGTTTTTTTAGTAGCACCTAAAGGTTCGGGTACTTCTCTGCGTCGTATGTTTTTACAGGGCCGCGGTCTAAACTCCAGCTATGCCATTTTCCAGGATGCTACCGGCAAAGCGCTTGAAAGAGTTATTGCATTAGGAATTGCCGTAGGTTCTGGTTATTTATTTGAAACTGATTTCAAAAAAGAGGTGTACAGCGATTTAACTGGCGAACGGGGTACTTTAATGGGCGCCATCCAGGGAATTTTTGCCGCTCAATACCAGGTTTTACGCGATAATGGCCATAGCCCTTCAGAAGCATTTAACGAAACCGTGGAGGAATTAACCCAGAGTTTAATGCCCCTGGTGGCCGAAAATGGCATGGACTGGATGTATGCCAATTGCTCTACCACGGCCCAACGCGGCGCTTTAGACTGGTGGAAAAAATTTAGAGATGCCACCCAACCCGTGTTTGCTGAATTATATCAGAGCGTAGCCTCGGGCAAAGAGTCTCAACGCTCCATTGATTCCAACAGCCAGCCCGATTATCGCGAAAAGCTAAATCAGGAGCTGCAAGAATTACGCAACAGCGAATTATGGCAGGCAGGCAAAGCGGTAAGAAGTCTTCGCCCTGAAAACCAAACAGTAGAAGCCGAAAAAATATAACACACCGGAAAACCCTTTTTACACTCAAAGATGGCACAAACACTATTTGATAAAATCTGGGATAAACACATTGTGAACAGCCAGGAAGGCTTTCCAGACATTTTATACATTGATACGCACTTTATTCACGAAGTTACCAGCCCTCAGGCATTTGATGGTTTACGCAAACGCGGATTA
>DASQIU010000147.1:0-3824 GCA_035631395.1 Daejeonella sp.
TTGGTAAAATTACAAGCTAACACCGCTCCAACATGCAAAATCCGGCGCTGATTTGAATCCAAATCAATAACCCGTTCAGAAAGCCGGTCGGCGATAGCATGAATAGCCAACGCTACTTCGCGATTATTTCCTTCTACAGCAATAGGTATTTGCCTAAAATCAACCGCTTTACTCTTAGAAAAAGTTTGCAGAGGATAAAATACACCGATCCGTTCTGATATTCCCTGCAAAACATCCAGATCTGTTGAACCCGATGTATGCACCACTAACTGATCCTGTAAAGACAATTTTTCCGCTACCTCACGGATAGCGTCATCTTTTACCGCCAAAATATATAAATCGGCCTTCGTAGTAATTTCAGCAAGGTTTTGCACCGATTTAGCCCCTAATGAATCGGCTAATTCATATGCATTTTCAGGAGTTCTGCTCCAAACCTGAGCAATATTCTGCCCCGCCATTTTAAATGCCCGACCCAAATGCGTGGCCACATTGCCACTTCCCAAAAGCACAATTTCCATATCAGGTATTCTTCAGTTCTTTGTTTCTTCTGAAAATTGAAAGCAGGAAGCCTACAACCATAATAATTGTGCCGCCCCAGAAAAGATTAATGAAAGGGAATTCAATAGCTTTCATTACAATCCAATCTCTTTCTACAACTTTTGGTTTTTGATAAACCATCAGCTCCAGTTTATTCTTATCAGGAAACACGTTGGTAAAACGCACTTTCAATCCCGCTTCATCCACCTTTTTACCAAAATCGAACACAGAACCATTTTTCAGTAAATAAACCGGTTCGGCAGTAAAAACACGATTATTAGAATTCACTTCCAGCTCCATTGCAATGGCAATATCACCACTGGCTACCGGAATATTTTGAATTTTAGCGCTCCGGTTAATGCCTTTAACCTTGATATATCCATCTCTAAAACGCACCGTATCGCCCACATTTATTTCGTGAGTTACCGGTTTTTCATAATTTTCTTCGTCGCTATGACCTTCATGTGGGGCATGTTCTTCTTCCTCTTTTAATGGAACACTGCTTACGTGGGTATAAATATCGCGGAATAAATAATGGCGGGTATCCGGCGAAGCAATGATCGTTTTCATTTTCGCATTCTGCTGTGCATTAGGATGCAGGTCGAAATTCTCAAGCACTTTGCCTGTTTTTTCATCCAATATCTGATAATTAACCCGGTAATAAGTATTTACCCCAACAGTAGAATCGCCTTTATAAGTAAGAGTATACCGATCCATCTTAACGGGCTCATTTTTGTACAGAATGATATTTTCTTTAGGATCTTGACTTTTGGCAAATTCATCGCCAAAACCAATACCGGTATTATTGATAGAAATTGTATTGCTGGTAGCAGCCGCTACTAAAGCGCCAATCAGTAACATAGCAAAGCCGATATGAGCCACTGCAGAACCGGCCAGTTTCCATTTGCCTTTCAAAGCTTCGCCTAATATTCTGGCATTGGCCAGAATAGCAAACACCGCAGAATAGGTTAAAATAATATACATGGCATTGGTATATACCTTTGTTAGATATACCACCAGAGCTGTAACAAAAATAGATGCCACCAGGGTCACTACCAGGCTGATAAAGAACTTACGGGCATCCGTTTTCTTATATTTCAGATACTGCGAAAAAGCCGAAATCAGGGAAATAATTACCGCAAAAGGAACCTGCCATTTATTATAATGCTGTATTACATCGGCTGGAGGCGCTATTTTGGTTCCAAAAATGGCGTTAAATACCGGGATAGAAGTAGTAGCCACTACCTGCACACAGGCAATAGTTAATATCAAAGCACCAATAAACAGCCAAAACTCACGAGAGTAAGTTTCTTCATCTTTTTTGGTGATGGGCAATTCTTTCCAACGAGATACCAGCAAACTTACCATCAGGCCTAAGAAGGCAAAAATATAGACAAGCAGTTGCCAGAACATGCCCAGGTCCGTAAACGCGTGTACCGAGGTTTCGCCTAAAATACCACTGCGGGTTAAGAACGAAGCATACAATACCAGCACAAAACTGATCATAACCAGAAATGTGGCAGTAAAGTAAGAATGGCCGCTATTTTTATAGGCAATTAATACGTGTACACCGGCAATTAAAGTTAACCATGGAATAATGGATGCATTTTCCACCGGATCCCAGGCCCAGAAACCACCAAAATTAAGCGCCTCATAAGCCCAGAAAGAACCCATGATAATACCAGTTCCTAAAACCATTACGGCAAACAAGGCCCAGGGCATGGCGGGTTTAATCCATTCTTTATAGCGTTTTTCCCACAAACCAGCCACCGCATAAGCAAATGGCACAATCATAGAGGCAAAACCTAAAAACAACATGGGCGGATGGATAACCATCCAATAGTTTTGAAGCAGTGGATTTAAACCTCTTCCATCGTGTACCAGCGTTAAATAATCCGGACGGGAGAAAATAGGTGCTTCAATGGCATGACGTAATAAAATAAATGGAGAACTACCTACGCGGCTTCCCAATATTTCAACTCCCAACAGCATAGAAGCCAGAAAAGCCTGAGAAAACATCAGGGTAGTCATTACAGGACTTTCCCAACTTTTGACTTTACGGAAAAGTACTAATCCTAAAACTGACTGCCAAAACATCCATAGCCAAAAACTGCCTTCCTGCCCTTCCCAGAAGCTGGAGATAATGTAATAAACCGGCAATGTTGTGGAAGAATGCGCCCAGGCATAATGGTATTCAAAAAGATGATTGTAAATAATATAATACAGGGAAGAACCTATTCCGATTACTGCAACCAGATTGATTAAAAAAGCAATACGGCCAATACGTTTCCAGGAATTGGCCAACAAGGCAAACTCACCTGAAAGGGCACTTTTCAGATTAGATCTGGTAGCAAAATAATAACTAAGGGTAGCAAGAAGGGCTGAGCCGAACGAAAGAATAACGAAAAACTGCCCTAACTTACCCGGAAGCAGGTGTTCGCCAACAAATTGTGTATCCATGAATAATTTTAGCTTTTTGCAGTTACCGCCGCCTGGACTTCTGTAACCTCAATCTGGTCATTAGTATATTTAGATGGGCACTTCATTAATATTTTAGAGGCATGAAACTCATTGCCTACCATTTTTCCGGTTAGTACAATTTGTTCAGAACGTTCAAAATCTTGCGGTTTAGAACCATTAAAAACCACTTTGCACTCCAGCCCGTTATTATCTTTCATGAAAAATGCAAAATAATTGGCATCCTGTTGAGGGTTATAAATAAGTTGTTTCTCCTTATTTAACTGCCCTACCACATGCAATTCAGACTGCTCGGTTTTGGCATCAGAAAAGGTGCCATAGGTACTGGAATCAGCATAGGTACTAATAATTACGCAAATAGCAATTGCTATTAAAACAATCCCTATAATTGAACTTTTTTTCATAATCCTGATTGATTTACGCCCAAACGTATTTGATGTGGCAAAAGTACTAATTTATGCCACCTTACCCTAATTATTAGCAGAAATGTTTATCGCCGCGGCCAATGGTTAATGATTATTATTTATGGTTAATTGTTTAATTGTTAATTATTCACTACTAATTTTAATCGCAATTGCGAAGCCCGTAAGATTAATTCTGTTAAACCATGATTAGGGACTGGCTTGTTTACTTACACAGGCCTTTCCAGTTTAAACCCGATTGCAGCGAAAAACCCGCAATGAAGCGTAGCGGAATGAGGATTTGGAGCGGAAAGCGGGACTATCGGTGCCGACCTGTAAAATCTTTGCTTTTCTAAAAATAATACATGATACAAGTACCAATGTTTGTAAGTGAAAAGACCAACCACG
>DASQIU010000148.1:0-2910 GCA_035631395.1 Daejeonella sp.
ATAGATAAATAATCTGATTATTTTTTTGTTTTAGAAAGCGGTGAAGTAGAGATTTACTTTTCCTGTCATCTCGACGATAGGAGAGATCTCTGCCCACATGGGAGCCGGATTGCCTTGCAAAGGCTTTTCCACCTAAACCTGATTGAAGTGGAAAACCCGGAATGGAGCTTTAGCGGAATGAGGATTTGAAACGGAAAGCAGGGCTATCGGAACCTATAGGCAGGGTATTGCTTTTCTAAAATTGTGCATTTGGAGAATGTGTAATTTGTTGATTTGAAAAGCGTTTTCGTTTTAGCCGCAAAGTTTAATTCTGGAGGTAATTTTACATCACACATCCACAAATTCCCCAATTATCAAATCAACTGGTTTAACTATCCAACCGTTCTACTCCCAGTTTCTCAGCCAAAACATTTAAATCATTCACTACTGCATCAATTAAAGGGATTCCATTGATTTTTCGCTCATTTTCGGCTTCCAGTTCCGGTTCGCCGGGAATAATTACTTTCTGATCTTCTGAAATGGTTTTAGCCGATTTAAAGCGTTCAATCCAGTTATCCAGATGTGATTTAAATTCATCTACCGGACGGAAGCCATCTACCCGCATGGCGCCTAAAAAATGACCGATACCTTGCCCAACCGGATCTGCCGGTGGTTCTAAAAATGCGACAAAAGGTGGAACCCAAGGCCCATAATTAGCGCCCGAAAGTACGGCTGAGAGGATATCCACGGTGGCACTTAGGCCAAAACCTTTGTGGCTGCCATGCTCTTTATCGCTCCCTAAAGGTAGTAAAGAGCCCCCTTTTTTCAATTCATGCGGATCTGTGGATGTTAGGCCAGACAGATCCTGGATCCAACCCTCAGGAACCGCTTTGCCAGAGCGTTGAGCAATTTCCAGTTTCCCATTGGCTGCGGCCGAAGTAGCCATATCCACCACCACAGGCGGGTATTTTCCTGCCGGGAAGGCATAACACATAGGATTGGTACCTAATAAACGTTCATTGGCAAAAGTAGGGGCCACCAGCGGGCTGGCATTGGTCATGGCAAAGCCGATCATGTTTTTTTCTACGGCCATTAAAGCATGATATCCGGCAATGCCAAAATGATTGGAATTGCGTACTGAAACCCATCCGGAACCATATTTTTCGGCTTTTTCCAAGGCTATGTTCATGGCAAAAGGAGCTACTACTAAACCTAATCCGCTATCGCCATCTATAGTTGCCGTAGTGGGCGTTTGGTGTACAATGCGTATATCCGGGCGAGCATTGATGCGCTTCTTTTCCCATAAGCGCACATAGCCGCTTAAACGGGCCACACCATGCGAATCTATGCCACGCAAATCTGATTTCAGCAGTACATCGGCAGATAATGTGGCATGTTCATTAGAACAGCCTATCTTTTTGAAAATATTTTCGGTAAAAGTGCGCAGCGTATTTTCAGAAAAAGTAGAGTAGGCCATGAATTAGTTAGATGAAGGTTCTTCTAGTAGGATGGTAAACTTAAAGTCGAGGGGTTTGAAACTTTTAATCAGTGACGAGATAAACTCTGGTCCATATTTTACATAAAACATTCCGAAATTTTCAGAGCGTTCCTGTAATCCGTTCATCGGGAAAAGTTTGTATTTGAGGGTGTCTATTTTGGAAAGGGAGTCGGCATGATTCCTTTTTTCAGCTTTGATTAGTTTTTTCTCCAGATTATGAATGGCTTTTTCGAGCCGGGTTTTTACAGCCAGAGTGCTTGCTGTAAGTGTTGGATCGATTTTATGAGCTCTTAATTTTATCTTTTCGAAGATACAGGTTAGTTCCTGCCATTCATCGGCCAGATTTAAGGTATGCTCAGAATGATTTAAAATCCATTGTTTTTTCAGGTTTTCAGCGTCTTTGAAAATATCTGTCAATGAAAATCTTAACCTGTTTAAAGCCGTTTCAGATTTATTACTTATAAACATAGCCGAATTTCTCAAAATCAGGATCGGAAAATCAACGCCATACTGATCAAAATTTTGTTTCAGTTGCAGCCAGTAAACTATTTCGGCTCCGCCGCCCACATAGGCAATGTTGGGTAAAATTACTTCCTGATAAATGGGGCGCATCACCACATTCGGACTGAAACATTCGGGATGCTGATTGATTTTTTCCTGCAATTCTGCTGCACTGAAAGAAATATCTGAGTTGAGAACCTGGTAACGATTATTTTCAAATACCAGCCGCTCACGCAAACCATCCTGCAAATAGAAAAAATTAATTTCTCGTGGATTTACCTGCGATTCAATACCAATTTTAGCCAATTCTTCCATAGTGGAGTTGATGGCTTTATAACTATTCTGATGCAGAATATCTTCTGTGATAATTGGGGTGAATTGTTTTTTTAGCTCCGGATGGTCGGCATCCAAAACAATCAGGCCATATTCTTCAAACAGGGCATTTACCAAATATCGTGTAGCTTCTGCCAGATTTTTATGCCCCGAATAAGCAGTTTCAATCATTTTAGCCAGGCTTGGCGCATGAAGGGAAATTCCTAGCCGACCGGTGTACTCGCGGATGGCCTGTGCCATATCCTGCACACTCAAACGGCCGGTTGCTCCCTGGGCCTGATGTTGCCAGGTGATTTTTTTATCGCCTATATATGTATGGTTGATCTCTTCAAAATCATGATCTTCTGAAGCCATCCAATACACGGGAATAAAATTCTTATCCGGGAAATGGCTTTTTAACTCTCCGGCCAGATTGATGGCCGTTACAATTTTGAAAATGAAATAAAGCGGACCAGTAAAGATGTTTAACTGATGACCGGTAGTTATGGTAAAGCTGTTTTCCAGGCCCAGTAATTCGATATGATCAGCAACTGGTTTGGAGGGATGGATTTGTCCGGCGGCATATTGCTCTTTCAATACCCGGACCAAGGTTTGACGAT
>DASQIU010000149.1:0-13261 GCA_035631395.1 Daejeonella sp.
CCCTGCTTGTTATTTTGAATATAACCATCCAAATGGCTATTGGGTATAATATTAAACTGGGTATTCAGTCCTATAAGTAATGGCGAGTCGAGCTGCCCGTTGACCTTAAAATCAATGCCGGCCATTAAAGGTACAGACAAATATGTTCCGGATAAATCAACCGGAGTTAATTCATACTTTTTGGTTTGAGGATTATAAGAATTCAGACGAGAAATTTCCTGTATGTCGTTTTTGACAAAACCAACTCCGGTGCCCAAATTTACTCCCCCTAAAAACTTCCATAAAGGCTTTTTATGAGTCAGTTTAAGCAGATTCATTTTCATGTTGATGTTTAAAGCCTTGTATTGATTTTCAGAATAGTAATGGAAGGTTTCGGATTCCCGACTTCCAGTAATAATCTTGCCGCTCTGGGCTCCAATACCAGTCGTCAAAAAATCAGTAAAATAATAATCGAAAGCGGCGCCGAAAGCTCCCTGGAGATTGGATTTATTTTGTGTACTGACATAACTATTCGAAATACCACCTTCTAAATTGAGACTAAACCTATGGACTTGTGCTTTGGAGAACCAGCCAGACAGGCATGCAGCTAAAAGGGTAAATAAAAATAGTTTCAAGGGTTTGGCTTTAGTGGAATTATAACACCTAAGCCATTAAGAGGTTTTCTTTAAAAACGATTTTATTTTGTTTCAGGAAAGATCCTGTTGTTCAATTCACCACGCAGATTGCTTTCCAACAAGCAGGTAATCTCCGCATTACTTTTACCATTAGCCAGCAAAAACATCAATTTGGTTACTGCCGCCTCAAAAGTCATATCGTAGCCACTAATTACGCCCATATCTTTTAACTGCTGACTGGTTCCATATCGACCCAGTTCTACCGAACCCACCTGACATTGTGAAATATCCAATATCAATTTGCCGCCGGCAATGGCTTCTTTTAAAAGGTTGATAAACCAAAGGGCTGTAGAGGTATTTCCGGTACCAAAAGTTTCCATAATGATAGCCCTGCAATTGGTTGACAATACTGACTTGACCACTTCCGGTTTAATGCCCGGAAATAATTTAAGAACGCCTACTTCATTGCTTAATTGATTATGCACCTTTAGCTGGGCATTAACCTGTGGCTTCTGAATATTTTGCTGATGAAACTTTAAATACACCCCCGCTTCGGCCAGGATGGGGTAGTTAGGAGAGCGAAAAGCATCAAAATTAGTGGAATTATATTTCACGGTGCGGTTACCACGATAAAGCTCATAATCAAAATAAACGCATACTTCAGGCACTACCGATTGACCATCAATCTTAGCGGCAGCAATTTCCAGGGCAGTTATCAGGTTCTCTTTGGCATCAGTACGAATACCATTAATAGGCAGCTGAGAACCGGTTAGCACCACCGCCTTATTCAGACCTTCCAACATAAAACTTAGGGCCGAAGCTGTATAAGCCATGGTATCAGAACCATGCAAAATCACAAAGCCATCATACCGGCTATAGTTTTCCTCAATTAGATTTGCCAAACCGCTCCAGATCACCGGATCCATGTTAGATGAATCGATCAGCGGATCAAAGGAATGAACGGTTAACTGATAATCCAATTTTTTTAACTCGGGCACATTATCCTGGATCTGATCAAAGTTAAAAGGGATCAAAGCGCCGGTTTCCGGATCGTGGATCATGCCTATGGTACCACCGGTATAAATTATCAGAATATGAGTCATGGGAATGCTTCGTAATAAAAGATAAAGCTAAGTTTTAAGCCAGGATTTGAAAAATGTATTTAAATACCGAAGATACGAACTGAATTTTCCGTGGTGATACGAGCAACTTCTTCCACAGAGACCTGTTTCAAATCGGCTACTTTCTGCGCAATATAGGTCAGGTAACTGCTTTCGTTGGGTTTGCCTCTAAAAGGAACCGGTGTTAGGTACGGCGAATCGGTTTCCAGCACTAAATGCTGCAAATCCAGATCGGCCACTACTTTATCCAGGCCAGCATTTTTATAGGTAACTACTCCGCCAATACCCAGATAGAAGCCCAAGTCAATTACCCGGCGGGCTTGTATAGCATTGCCGGTAAAACAATGAAATATGCCCCTTAATTTCTCATCCTTCTGCTGTTCCAGAATTTCGAATATTTCCTCAAAAGCTTCGCGGCAGTGAATAACGATGGGCAGATTAAATTCCTTTGCCCATTTAATTTGCTGAATAAAGGCTTCCTGCTGAATGGCCAGCGTGGTTTTATCCCAATATAAATCGATCCCGATCTCGCCAATGGCAAAAAAACGATGGGTTTCCATCGCCTGCCTGATCAGTTTTAATTCATCCAAATATGCGGCAGTTTCCTCATTGGCCTCTGCTTTCACATCGCAGGGATGCAATCCCAACATGGGAAAACAATGCGCCGGATAATTATCCACCATATTATATACTAATGGAATAGTGGAGGCATTTACATTAGGCAAAAAAAGTCGCTTAACGCCGCTTTTCAGACAACGCTGCATCAACTGGCTGCTTTTTTCGGCATCTTGCTCGTAATATATATGGGTATGCGTGTCGGTGAGAATCATGGAAGGATGTGGATTTGTTTATTTGATTCGCGAAATTCGGAAAATTCTTTGATTTGTTTTTCGTCCTTCGTTAATCGCTGAGATGACGTTGATTTGTAGATACGTTGATCTGTTAATTTGGATCGAGGCCTCTATTAGATTCGTGCTAATTCGATCAATTCGTGTAATTAGTGCTTATTCAAATGCAAAAAGGCCGCCTGTTACGGCAGCCTTTTAAAAATATTATTTGAATATTATTGTGCGGGCACAACTACTGGCGGTGGCGGAGGTAGTTGTCCCTTACCAGGTATAATATTTACAATCTCGACCTCAAATACCAATGGGGTAAATGGCGGAATTCCTTGGTTACCTTGTTCGCCGTAAGCTAATTTAGAAGGCAAAATCAAAGTAGCTTTTGTTCCTTTAGGGAATAATAATAAAGCTTCTTCAAATCCGGGAATAGAAGCATTCATACCTGCAGTCATTTTTAACGGCTCGTAAGGACGCATTTGGTTAAAAGTACCCGAGGCTTTAGCCACAGACTCAATGCTGGTATCAAACACCTTTCCACCTAAAAACTTTCCGGTATAATTGATCATCACGGTATCGCCTGCAACTGCCTTAGCTCCGCTACCTTCTTGAGTAACCACATAGTTTAATCCAGATGTAGTAACCGTAGGTTTCAAGTTTTCTTTCTTGAGGTAAGCGTTAAATTTAGCCAGTTCGCCATTTTTAGCCTTATCCATTTCCTCCTTCAGGTAGCCGTCAATCTTCGTGCGGAACACGCTGTCGGTTAACTGACCTTTAGGGATCACTTTTTCAATTTTCAAGGTATAAAGCAGGTATTTCCCTTTGGTGTGCTCAGGTTTCGGACGACCCAGTTTGGTCACCATAGAATCAATATTGATCTTGAAAATAGCGCTGTCGCCTTCACTTAACATACCCAGGGCGGCAAATAAATCGCCGGCAAAAACTGATTTTTCTTTGATTAGTAAGGATGGACGATCAAGATCATACGAGCTATATAAAACAGAGTCTTCCTCAGTTTTTTCAATTGCGTTAAAAGCCACAAAATCTCCGTCTTTGATGGTCTCACCAGCTTTATCTGTGAAGATCTTGTACTCCATATCTCCCTCACCCTTTTTAAATTGCTGACAGCTGGTTAAACCCAATACTGCAAGCCCCAAAATGATTACGCTTTTTTTCATCTTAAAATTTGTTTTGAAGCGATACGGAAACCAAAGTTCCACCCGCCTTTTTATGGTTATTGTTGAATTAAAAGTGGTTTATACTCAGATAAAATAGATTTGAATTTTTCGGCTGTTGCCGCCAGGCTTTCTTCAGAAAAACCGCCGGCCGCATTGCGATGACCACCGCCGCCAAAATAGCGTTTACAAATTTCATTGGCCGGAAAATCGCCCACCGAGCGCAAAGATAATTTAACCCGGTCTGGTCGTTCAATAATTAGAGCTGCCAGGCGGATGCCATTGATGGATAAGGCATAATTTACCACACCTTCCGTATCGCCGGTTGAGATATTAAATCGCTGCAACTCGTCTCTGGAAATGGTAATTAGCGCCGTATTATATTCCGGAAAAACTTCCAGCTTATTTAGCAGACAATAACCCAGGAAACGCAACCGATTCTCAGAAAAATTATCGTAAACCAGCCGGTGGATCTTAGAATTTTCTGCTCCGCAGGAAATCAGATCGGCTACAATATGATGTACCTGGGCGGTAGTAGTTGGGAAACGGAAGGATCCGGAATCCGTCATGATGCCAGTATATAAACAGGTAGCCACCTCTTTGGTAATCAGCTCATGCTCGTTCATGATGTTGACAATAAAGTCATAAACCAGTTGGGCCGTAGCACAGGCGGCAGTACTCCAGTGGCGATAATCCTCAAAGCCTTCGGGTTCCAGATGATGGTCGATCATCACCTTTTTAGCGGCTGATTCTCTAACCAGATCACCCAGCTCATTAATCCGCGAAAGCGCATTAAAATCCAGGCAAAAAATCAAATCGGCCTGACTTACTAATTGTTTGGATTCCTCAATTTTTTCGGTATAAATCAAAACTTCCGGATTACCAGGCAACCAATGCAAAAAGGAAGGATAATCGGTTGGGGTAATTACCCGCACCTGATGACCTTTCTGGATCAGGTAATTATACAGTCCTAACGAAGAACCCATTGCATCTCCATCAGGTTTATGATGGGTGGTGATAACAATATGTCTGGGCTGATCCAGTAAACTTTTTAGCGAGGCTAATTCTAACATTTTTTGGTCCAAAGAAATGCAAAGCTATTAAAATAACTGATTTGCCAAGGTCGATTTTTTCAAAAGTATTTTTAGCATTTGGTTTATTAACAGTAGTTTTGCACGATTTTTTTAAGACAAGTAAATGGCAACAAACAGAACTTTCACCATGATTAAGCCCGATGCGGTAGCTAATGGCCACACCGGAGCAATTTTAGATGATATTATTAAAGGCGGATTTAAAATCATCGCCTTAAAATATACCAGCTTAAGCGCACAAAAAGCCGGCGAATTTTATGCCGTACACGCCGAGCGTCCTTTTTACAATGACCTGGTTAGCTTTATGTCTTCCGGCCCAATTGTAGCCGCGATCCTTGAAAAAGAGAATGCGATTGAAGATTTCCGCAACCTGATTGGCGCTACTGACCCGGCTAAAGCTGAAGTAGGTACTATCCGTAACAAATACGCCAAATCAATTGATGCGAATGCCATCCACGGATCTGATTCTGATGAAAATGCAGCAGTTGAAGGCAATTTCTTCTTCTCTGCTTTTGAGCGCTTCTAAGAGCTTTTAAATAAAAAAGCAGTAGAAAATATAGGTTCGCTGATATTTCTACTGCTTTTTTTATTCCTTTCCTACCGGGATTATAGAAGAACAATCTCGTCAATTACCGAACTTCCGGCCCTCTCATTCATTTTCTCAATAATATTTGAACGCATCAACACCAGTTCATTTTTAATAACTGCCGATTCTACGCGAATAAATAAGCGACGGTCGCGGATAAAAATATCTTTGGTACGACTTGCTACCGCTCTACCCATCATTTCAGGCCAGGCCATCACCAACGAAGTTTCATCAAACTTGCGTTTCAGCTTATAAACTTGTAGCATTTGCTCAATGGCTTCTTTCAAAGATTTATCGTTGGTTCTGCCCATTATTTAATAGAATAGCGTTTATTTAGAGTATGTGAATATAACGGCGATGATTTTACTAAAGCAAACTTCCCCGTTCGATATCGAAAATTTGTACCGGCTCATTGATTTCCTCAAATATGCCTTCAATTCGTTTCCGGCTGGTATCGGTTATAAAAATCTGCCCAAAATCCTTATCAGAAACCATTTTCATCAGTTTATGAGTACGACAATCGTCTAATTTATCAAAAATATCGTCCAGAAGTAATAAAGGTTTAAATCCCTTTTGGCGAAATAAAAAGCTATACTGTGCCAATTTAAGGGCAATCAGGAAAGATTTTTGCTGGCCTTGCGAACCGAATTTCTTGAGTGGAAGATCGTGAATAGTAAATATCAGATCATCTTTATGAATACCGGTAGTAGTTCTTTCCAGGCTTCGGTCTCGTTCTATCGCTCGCGATAGCAAAATGGCAAAATCATCAGTCAATAAAGGCGAATCATAAACCAATTGCACCTGCTCAGCATCATCCGTTATATAGCGGTAATGAACATTGAAAATTTCAGTAAAAACCTGCATAAAGGTTTTGCGCTTTTCAAATATCCGGTTTCCGGAATTAATCAATTGCTCATCGTACACTTCCAATAAAGCCGGATCATAACGACCAGTTAAAGCAATTTGCTTTAACAAAGCATTCCGGTTTTGAAGACAGCGGTTATAAGTTAAAAGCTCATCCAGGTAGGCATTATCGGTTTGCGAGATCGCATTATCGATAAAACGCCGGCGCTCTTCACTTCCTTCAATAATGATACTGATATCATTCGGCGAAATCATCACCAGTGGAAACAAGCCAATATGGTCTGCTAAACGTTGGTACTCTTTTTTATTGCGTTTAAACTGCTTTTTCTGGTTGCGCTTTAATCCGCAGGAAATCAATTCGGCCTTATTTTCCTTATCAAAAAGGCCCTGAATCATAAAAAACTCTTCGCCTTTTTTAATCTGTTGCCCGTCTATAGGATTAAAATAGCTTTTACAAAGCGAGAGATAGTGGATGGCATCCAACAAATTGGTTTTTCCGGCGCCATTATTTCCGGTAAAAGCATTTATCGTGGGCGAGAAATTTAATTCCGCTTGGGTATAGTTTTTAAAATTAAGCAGGGAGAGTTTTTGGAGCCACATAATTGAACCGCCAAATTTACTCTTTTTACCCCCTTTTAACTATTTCGTTAAAAAAAATCAATGGATTCCATTTAGGGGTTGATACTTAGCACTAAAAATGTATTTTTGCAATCTTCAATTTTTATTATAGAAATGTCAAAAACTCATAAAGATACTCTGGATCAGCCTGTTAAACAAGCAGCCAACATGAGCAAATTCATTCAGGAAAACTCAAAAAGTTTAGCAGTTATCAGCGGTGCTATTATAGCTCTGGTGTTATTGTACTTCGGATATCAGAAATTCTATCTGGCTCCAAGGGCAGAAAAGGCCGCTAACGAGATGTTTAAAGCCGAAGATTATGCCGCCAATGAGGCTACTGCCGACAAGGCCATTAAAGGTGATGGCTCTTATCCGGGTTTTGAAGCCATAGCTGATGAGTATTCTAATACCAAATCTGCTAACCTGGCCAATGCTTACCTGGGTGGTTTATATTTGAGAAAAGGCGAATTCCAAAAAGCGGTTGATGCTTTAGGCAAATACAGCAGTACCGGAAGCCCTTTAATTGACCCTCTGGTTTTAGGGATGTTGGGCGATGGCTACACGGAGCTGAAAGATTACAGCAAAGCCATTACTTACTATAAAAAAGCGGCTGATAAAAATCAAAACTCTTTTACTACTCCACTATTCCTTAAAAAATTAGGTTTAGTTTACGAAGAGCAGAAAGATTACAAAGCTGCTGAACAAACGTATCAAAAAATTAAAACCGAGTTTCCTGATAGCTATGAAGCTTCTATGATCGATGCTTATATCGCCCGGGTTCAAGCTCACCAATAATCTGCAGATATTTTAGATTTTACAAATGGTTGCCGACAAAATTGGCAACCATTTATTATTTTTAGGCAATGGCAACACATCTTAAAAACCTGTCGGATTTTTCCAATCTGGAAATTCCTTCCGCTGAAAACTTCCACTTTGGAATTGTAGTATCTCAATGGAATGAGGAAGTAACCCATGCCCTGTACCGCGGGGCTTATGAAACCCTTCAAAAGTACAAAGTACCCGAAGAAAATATCATGAGCCTGAAAGTGCCTGGAAGTTATGAGTTAACTTCGGCCGCCGACATTTTACTGCGCTTTAAACAGGTAAATGCCGTTATCTGCCTGGGCTGTGTTATTCAGGGCGAAACCCGGCATTTTGACTTCATTTGCCAGGCAGTAGCCAATGGAATTACCAATGTTTCAATTAAACACAACAAACCAGTGGTTTTTGGCGTATTAACCACCGATACCCTGGAACAGGCACTTGAGCGTGCCGGCGGCAAACATGGCAATAAAGGCGAAGAAGCTGCTGTTACTGCTATTCAAATGGCCGCACTGCAACGTAAACTGGTTGGGTAAACTTGATATTTCTATTAAAAAACAATAGTTTTATATAAAAAATGCAATAATTATGAAAAGATTGGCAATTGCTATACTCATTTTATTTACTACCGCAGCCGTATTAGAGTCTTGCTCTTCAAAACTTTGTCCTGCCTACGGCTCTTATCCAAAACGCAGAAACTAAGTAAATACTTTTCACACCAATTAACTCGCATATTTTATGCGAAACGCATTACTATTATAAGATCATGAACTGGATTTCTTTAGAAACAGCGGAACAATTACAGCATATTAAAGCCAGTAACCAATTTAGTCTGATATTTAAACATAGTACTCGCTGCTCCATTAGCCTGATGGCGAAGAAAAAGCTGGAGTTAGAGGCCGATGCTTTACCCGAAACCCTGCCGGTATATTACCTGGACCTGTTAAACTACCGGGCAATTTCAAATGAAATCGCCGACCTATTCCAGGTACACCACGAGTCTCCTCAATTACTGCTTATTAAAGACGGAGAATGCATTTATGAAGCTTCACATGGCGAGATTTCTGCAGAGGAAGTGGCGGAACAGATGATGCAGAAGGCTTAAAAATTTAAACGAAATAATATATTTATAGCGGGCATTCTTCTGGGAAGGATGCCTTTTTTGTTTAGAAGGAATAAGAGTTACAACCAATAAAAAAGGGTTGCCCATTACTGAGCAACCCTATTTAGCTTTTACAAAAACCTAATTAAGGATTTTGTTGCATAGCCTTATTGGCATTCATTTCATCCTGAGGAATTAAGAACTCCCATCTTGGATCGCCTGCTGGCACATTTAAAACAATAGCTATGGCCGTATTATGATTTGCACCAGCTCTATCAAGAGCTTGATTCAAACGCTTCAGGTCAAAATATCTAAATCCTTCTCCCCACAGTTCAACACGTCTTTGAATCATGATCTCATCGATCAGAGCCTGTCCGGTTTTGGTTGATAATACATAAGATGCATCCCTGTTTTTCACAAGGGTAAATAATGCATTCTGGGCGCCTGTATATTGACTCGCATCGCCTGCTTCCAATCCTTGTCTGGCTTTGGCTTCAGCTTCAATCAAATACATCTCCGCCATACGCATATAGGGCACATCCCCCACACTGGTTTCACCCGCAACCATGAATTTATTATTCATGTATTTGAAACGGGTACCACTTGGTGGAATTTTGAAAGCTGTATTGGTCCCAGTTGGATCCCAAAGACCTTTACGAACATCAGTAGCACTAATCAAATTATACAATGTAGAATTGATAACCTTAGGAGCTGTTCTAATATTCGTAGAATTGAAATTTCCTGACATGTATGCAAAGAATGAATAGAAGTAAGTTGTTTGATCTTCTTGTTGCATACTTCCCCACATCCATTCAGGGTTGCTTATAGAGTTGAATCCGCTTAAATATTGAGCATTAGACATCAAGGTAAAACCGGCTCTGGCTTCGGAAGCCAAGGTAGCGGCCAGGCTCCAGTTTTGCATGGTTAAAGCCACCCGTGCTTTGATACCTTTGGCCACATTCACATTGAAATGCGACTTGAATTTACGGGCCGGAGTACCAGCAAAGTTGGCAATGGCATCATCCAGATCTTTTAAAACCTGAGTGTACACTTCCTCAACGGTAGCTCTTGGCTGCCCTTCAGTAGTATTGATAAGCATTAAAGGAACGCCCAGTTGGTTGTTAACTGCTCCTTTCGCATAACGTTTACCAAACATTTGCACTAACTGAAAATGCGCCCAGGCACGATAAGTTAAAGCTTGGGCTTTGATTGATTTTTTGTCAACATCCAGACCTTCCGCTTTATCAATATTGGCTATGATCAGATTGGCGTTGGCAATGATTTTATAATAAAAACGATAAAAGTATCTATTTTTACCTGTCGCATTCCGATGTGATGACCATTGATAATTGGTATTCCACCAGCCATTACCGGTTGATGGCAATACCAGGTCATCGCCCATCATGTCGGCATTGATCATTACAGACCCCTGGCCGCCTTCATCCTGATTACTGTACTGGATGTATAAAGACCGGTGTATTCCGTTTAATGCTGCCAAGGCATTGGTTGTAGTGGTAAAAACTGCCTGATCGGATACGGCATCCGTAGGCGATGTATTCAGAACGTCTTTTTTGCAAGACGAGGAAAGTAACAGCATCCCTGCCGCTACTATAACTATTTTATTGGTAATTTTTTTCATCTTGTCTAAAATTAAAATGCAGCATTAACCCCGATACTAATAACACGAGAAGGCATATATGCATTGGAAGTCACCCCGGTAAATGATTGGGTTGGATCCATACCTTTACGCTTAGAAATGATCAGTAAGTTCTCTCCACTTGCATAGATGCTTGCATTTTTCAATGAAGCTTTGGATACCCAGCTTTTAGGAAGGGTGTAGTTTAAACTTGCACTTCTCAAGTTTAAATAAGATGCATCAATTAACCAGCGGGTAGATGTACCAGCATTGAAGTTAGTCCCTTTAGACACATCCATTCTAGGCACGCTGGTAATATCGCCAGGATTTTGCCAGCGATTTAAAGCATCCACATGCATTGCGCCTCCGTAAGAACCATTACTCATTAAACTTGCATAGTTGGAATCATACGTTTTTCCACCTACCTGGTAGTTAAACAAGAAGGATAAAGAAACTTTCTTGTAAGTAAAAGTATTGGTAAAGCTACCATAGAAATCAGGAATAGCAGTTCCGGAATAGGCATACATTGCATTGTTAATGTTGGTGGTCAATTTTTTACCATCAATATTACGAATTTCCGTATTGGCAGCTTCAGTAGCATAGTATAAAGCCGCACCATCGGCCGGGTCTACACCATACCATTGCCGTAAATAATACTCATATAAAGAATTTCCAACACTCAGTTTTTTAGTACCTGACTGTACCTCCGGTGTTTCTTCTGGCATTTTGGTGATTTTGTTCTTTATTTTAGTAATATTCAGATTGGCATTCCAGTTAAAGTCTTTCGTTTTTAAAACATCTCCATTTAACTGAATCTCAACACCCTTATTATACATGGTACCAATGTTTTTATTAACATTCAGTAAACCACTTGATAATGGAAGCGGCACGTTAAACAATAAGTTTTGAGAACGTCTGTCAAAAACTTCAAAGGTACCACTTAAACGGTTTTTGAACATTGCAAACTCTAAACCGATATCGGCCGAATTATTAGACTCCCACTCCAATTGAGGGGTTGCTAATGAAGCTTGCAAAAAGCCAGGCTCTGAACCATTGTTAAATCCTAAATCATATAATGACTGATATAAATAATACCCTGATAACCCATCGTTACCCACTTGACCATAAGAGGTTCTTAATTTCAGATGGTCAAGAGCATTCATATTTTGCATAAATGATTCTTTGGAAATTACCCATCCGGCGCCGGCGCCAATAAAGTTACCCCAACGGATTTCCGGAGAAAATTTAGAAGAACCATCACGGCGGATATATCCTGATAGGAAGTATCTATCGTTGTAGCTGTAGTTTAATTTAGACAAATAACCTTCTACCCGGTATCTGTCAGTGTATGAATTTAAACTTGCAGTAGTAGTAAAGTTACCTAACTCGGTATTATTATCTAAAATTTGAGAGTTACGAGAACCTGTCAAATAATTATACTGATAATCATAATATTCATGTCCGGCTAAAACTTCTATACTATGTTTATCAAAAGCTTTGTTATAGTTTAACAACTGCTGTAAGTTAAAAGAAGTAGTTGTAGTATTAGTTTTTCTGGCTCTTCCGGTAGGTGCACCGTCTCCAACAAGTTTATTCTCATAAGTAGAGGATGCCTGATTGGTTACATCTACACTGGCATTAGCAGTAAATTTAAAGTCCTTAAGGAAGGTAATTTCTCCAAAGGTTCTACCAGACAAAACGTTACGCTTGAACAAGTTATCGTTCATCATAGTTTCTTGCACCACATGTCTACCTGGGCTACCACCAGACGCACGATTTGGCAATCCTAATGCAGCCATATTCCCTAAGTCATATATTTTTTGACCATTAGCGTCTAAGATATACTGACCTGTGCTTGGATCAATTGCATATACCGGATAGATCGGGCCTATGTTTCTGGCGAAATAAAATGGGTTGACGTAACCTGTACTGCTACCATCACTTGCCTGATTAGACTTGGTAATAGTGCTTGAAAGGTTAAAGCCTGTTTTAAACCATTTCACAGGATTAGTGTTCACTTTTAAGCGCCCTGTAAAGCGATTGTAGTCGGTTTTTGATAAAAAACCATTATCATCTAAATAACCTAAAGATAAATAATGATCGCTTTTATCATTTCCACCACTATAGGTCATTGAATAATCGCCTCTTTTCCCAACTCGGCTTAAAGGTTTGATCCAGTCAAAATCACTGTACAATAACTTAGCAGTTGGATTAATTTTGCCATCGGCTCCAACAATCTCATTATTAGCTACCGTGAATGGGTTATAGCCTAATAAACCTTTAATACCGGCGGTCGCTACAGCATTAGCTGTAGCCATAGGTGTAGGAGTAGCCCCATAAGCTAAACTGTTTCTGTAAGCTTCCCACATTAAAGGATAATATTCAAAAGCATTAACACGATCGTATTCCTCAACACCTCTGGAGCTAATTCCCTGTATTGCTCTGAATTGCAATTGATCATTGCCTTTTTTACCGGTCTTGGTAGTAATCAAAATTACCCCGTTCGCAGCCCGAGCTCCATAAAGCGCAGCGGATGAGGCATCCTTTAAAATGGTCATGCTAGCAATATCGTCAACATTTAAGTTGGCAATAGATCCAGAATAAGGAACTCCATCCACTACATAAAGAGGATCATTGGAGGCATTGATAGAGCCAAAACCACGGATTCGAACCGTCGCACCAGCGCCTGGTTGTCCACTTCCTGCGTTAGTTTGAATACCAGGAGCAACACCTGCCAATGCATTACTTAGATTGGTAATAGGTCTTTGATTCAGATCTTTCTCTCCAATCTGG
>DASQIU010000150.1:0-4014 GCA_035631395.1 Daejeonella sp.
TTTTATTCCGTCGCTCAGCATGGTCATGCAAAAAGGGCACCCGGCGGCAATTACATTGGGTTTCAGTTCCAGAGCCTCTTCTATACGTTCAATATTGATGTCTTTAGCGCCTTTTTCCGGTTCTTTAAACATTTGAGCACCACCGGCACCGCAACATAAACCATTGGTTTTGCAGCGTTTCATTTCCACCAAATCGGCATCTAAAATTTCCAGCGCTTTCCGCGGAGCTTCGTATATGTTATTTCCACGGCCCAGGTAGCAGGGATCGTGGAATGTGATCTTTTTGCCTTTGAAAGATTCTCCGCCTTCGGCCCTGAGTTTTCCTTCATCAATCAATTGCTGGATTAATTGAGAATGATGGATTACCTCATAATTTCCGCCTAAACCGGGATATTCATTTTTAATGGTATTGAAACAATGCGGGCATCCGGTTACGATTTTTTTGATGTTGTAGCCATCCAGAACCTGGATATTGGTCATGGCCTGCATCTGGAATAAAAATTCATTTCCTGCCCGTTTGGCCGGATCGCCCGTGCAGCTTTCTTCGGTGCCTAAAACGGCAAATTTGATTCCCACATGCTGCAGGATTTTGCAGATATCGCGGGTAATTTTCTGCGCCCGCTCGTCAAAACTTCCGGCACATCCTACCCAAAATAAAATCTCAGGTTCTTCGCCTCTGGCGGCCATTTCGGCCATGGTTGGTATATTGAGCTTGTTCATCTAAAATTCAAATTTTGTTTTGTGATGGTGGATGCCTGATTAATTATTATCTGCCCAGTTAAAACGGTCGGCGGGAGAATATTTCCAGGGGGCGCCATTGTTTTCCACATTGCCAAACATATTATTTAAGCTTGCCGGCGCCTGGGATTCTTCCATTACCGAATAACGACGTAACTCTACAATGATAGACAAAGGGTCGATGTTGATCGGGCAGGCTTCTGTACAGGCATTGCAGGTGGTACAGGCCCAAATTTCTTCGGCACTGATATAATCGTTCAATAGTGATTTTCCGTCGGTATAATCCTTGCCATGCAGATTGATGTTTTTGCCCACTTCGGTTAAGCGGTCGCGGGTATCCATCATAATTTTACGAGGCGACAGCAGCTTGCCGGTCAAATTAGCCGGACAGACCGAAGTACAGCGACCGCATTCGGTACAGGTGTAGGCGTCCATCAGGTTTTTCCAGGTCAGGTCCTGTACGTCTTTAGCGCCAAAACGTCCGCCTTCGGCAACAGGTTCTGGTGTGAAAGCAGGATCGAGCATGGCTTTAACTTCGTTGGTCACTGAAGTCATATCAGTAAACTCTCCTTTAGGCTCCAAATTGGAATAATAGGTATTGGGGAAAGCCATGATGATATGGAAATGCTTGGAATAAGGCAGATAATTCAGGAAAGCGAGGATGCCTACAATGTGGAACCACCAGGCCGAGCGCTCAATAAAAATGAGGGCGCTTTCTGAGGCCGGCAGCCAGGGAGCTAACAGGCTGCTCACCGGGAAAATGCCTGCAGAGATATAATGCGCCGAACCCATTTGCTGCAAACGGGAATCGGCAGCATTCATGGTTAAGAAGGCAATCATCAGCAAAGTTTCAATGATCAAGATGTTGTTGGCATCAGAAAGGGGCCATTTGGTCATTTCTACTCCGCTGAAACGGCGTAATTTTAGAAAATTTCTACGGGCATAAAAAGCAATAACGCCAATCAGTACCAGGGCGGCTAAAATCTCGAAGGAGCCGATCAGCACATTGTATAAACCTCCCAGCGGAGAAGCAAAAATGCGGTGTGTTCCTAAAAGCCCGTCGATGATAATTTCTAAAACCTCCAGGTTGATGATGATAAAGCCGGCATACACAAAAAAGTGAAGCAGGGCCGCAATAGGGCGCTTGGTCATTTTGGTTTGGCCAAAGGCGATCTTTACCAGCAGCCAAAAACGTTCTGCCGGCCGGTCGGAACGGTTAAGCGGGCGACCTAACTGAATGTTGCGGATAATCTTGCGAACATTCCAAGTAAAAAAGGCAATGGCCGCAATGGCAATGATTAAAAATATAAATTGAGCAATCATTATATTTTGGTTAGGAGGCTAAAATAAGTAATATTTTAAATCTGAATGCGCTCAGGCCTTTTAAAACTATGAATTAAAAAGATTCTGGCTGAAAATGAGCGAAATGGGGATTTTTTTCAAAAAAGATTTTCATAAACGAAAAAAGACGCTACATTTGCAGTCCCAACGCAAACGCAAAGGGTGCCATAGCTCAGTTGGTAGAGCAAAGGACTGAAAATCCTTGTGTCGTTGGTTCGATTCCAACTGGCACCACCAGAAAAAAGCCTTATTCGTAAAGAATGAGGCTTTTTTTATGCCTTCTGTGAGGTGTTTTTAGGCTTTCATCTTAAAGGTTCCGGAATTGTAATATTGCCGGTCCTTTTAATTATCAATACAATATAGGATTTTTTTGGATCAGGTTCCAAAGAGAGCAGGGCAATTAGACTAATTACCTTTTAAGTGTTTGTAAATAGCTTTCAGCATTCATTACAGGAATCAACGCATTTTTAAAGTCTTTTTCATTCCTGGTGACTATTAAATCACAATTTGTTGCGATGGCGCTGAAATATTGCATGGCATCTTCAAAATCTTTGAAATCAGAGTTGATGGCTTTTTCAATTACTTCATCGTCCATGAGCGAGATACTGCAAATTAATTTGAACTTTCTAATTTTTTCAAGTGCATTTTTTGCGTTTTCATATTTGGCAAGCAGATAATAAGTATTAGAAATTGAATTTGGAGAGGTGAAAACCTTAATTTTCTTTTTGTCAGCTAAAGTCAGAATTTTTCCCGCTGGTTCATAAAAGTTTTCTCTTTCTCCAAGAAAGTCAATCACAATATTCGTGTCTAAAAATACCTTCTGCATTTTATTGATATTTTTTGTCTAAAAAGTCTAAGTACTCTTCTCTTGCTTTTCTGTCATCTACATCGGCAGGAATACGCTTTCCACTGGAAATGCTTTTTACAAAAGGTGAAATTTCGAATTCATCATTTTGTTCACGAGTTAATGAATCAAGATAATTTTCAATCAATCTTGATAAACTTATTTTTTTATTCGAGGCGTATTTTTTTGCACGCTCAATTACGCTTTCGTTTAGTTTTAAGGTTAATTTGGTGTCCATGTTGCTATCTTTTCTGTACGGATAAATATATTAAATTTATACGGATATTTACTGTTTTTGCTGCCATTCCACTGATGCTTCAATTTTTGCGTTCGGGTTGAGCTTTGTTTTGCCGATCTCTTTCGGCTTTTTTATTGTGTAAGTGAAGACAAGATTCTTGCTGTTCGACATGTTCCGAAGGGCATGTTGAATACCAGATCAAAGGGATTTCCAATCCCGATAAAGCCCGGCTTTATAATTTTACCGAGTTTTAGTTTCCATTTTTAATGATGGAATCATTAGTCCGACATGCCCTACGGAACATGTCGCAAGCTGCTTAGAAATAGCGATTCACACACGCGGCACGCGTGCGCCAGCAGGGGAAAGTCCTTTGGCTTCTCTACTTCGAAAGAGTAAGCATCGAGTTAAAACCTTTGCATGTACAGGTAGAAGCTGATATCATAATTCAAGCAAGTTCATTAAACAATAGACTCAAATAACTATCTTCATTGCATGACAATTTATCTTAAGGGAGTTTTCAAGCCACTTGGTAGGGATAGGGTACAGATAGATGTACAACCCACAAATCCTTTTCAAGAGCAAACGATCAATGATATTCTAATATCGATTCATCCTGGCGAAATGACATTAACAGCAGTTCAGAAAATAAACATCGCTGACGAAATTCTAATATATTTTAAGGATGAGCACAAAAAAATTCCACGGAATGAGGAATTCGAGAGTGTAAAAATACCTATGTATGAGGCAGTTGAAAATATCGTTCGATATTTAAAGTATTTTTATGGTATTTACGAAATTGATGATATCGATGAAAAAATAATCATGGAGAATGCCTTTAGCTGGTCTCCTGATA
>DASQIU010000151.1:0-15227 GCA_035631395.1 Daejeonella sp.
AAAAACCCAATGGATTGATGCCCGGAGCTATATTCAAACAGACAACAATTACCGCGAAGGACATGTAAACTGGGAAAAATCATGCGCTGCCATTCAAAACAAATTGCCTGAAATATTAGAGCATCAATTTATTTTAACCCAGGGATTTATTGGCGGCACTTCCGAAAATTTCAGCACTACCTTGGGCCGCGAAGGCTCAGATTACTCGGCTGCTATTTTTGCTTCCTGCTTAAAGGCAGAATCGGTAACTATTTGGAAAGATGTACCGGGCGTTTTAAATGCCGACCCGAAATTGTTTACCAATACCCGCAAATACCATGAACTTCCCTATTCTGAAGCGCTGGAAATGACTTATTACGGGGCAACAATTATTCATCCAAAAACGATTAAACCCTTGCAGAATGCCAATATTCCGTTGCTGGTAAAACCTTTTTTAGCGCCTGAAGAAGCCGGAACCCGGATCAATACCTATGCTCTTGTTTCTACCGAACATCCTGCCATTATTGTCAAGAAGAACCAGGTATTGGCTTCCATTTCTGCCAAAGATTTTTCTTTCATTACCGAAGATCATTTAAGCGAGATCTTTAAAGTTTTTGCCGATATCCGGGTAAAAATGAATATGATGCAAATTTCGGCCCTGAGCTTTTCGGTATGCTTTGATCATGATGACCAGAAATTTTCCAAACTGCTCAGTCACCTACAGGAGAGTTTTAAGGTAAAATACAATACAGATCTGGAACTGATTACCATACGCTATTTTAAACGCGAAACCATCCAGGAATTAAGCGAAAATAAAACCGTGCTACTGGAGCAATTAAGCAGAAATACGGCCCAATTAGTCCTTAAATAAGAACTTGAATACAGCTATACTACATACTGAAATACAAGACTTTATTCAGAAAAATCTGGAGACTGATACAACCCGTTTATTGCTGGGCAAAAGCCCTTTTGCTGGAATCAGTACCCGGGAATTGGCAGAGCAGATAGAAAGCAAAAAGCGGTGCCAGAAAAAGCTGCCTTTGTGGTATTCCACACCGGGTATCTATTTTCCACCAAAAATTTCTATAGAACAGGCATCTTCACAAGCTACCGCGATGTATAAGGCCAACTTAATCCAGGGCGAAAGCCTGATTGATTTAAGTGGAGGATTGGGCATCGACAGCTATTATTTTTCCCGGAAAGCCCGGCAGGTAGTTCATTGCGAAATCAACGCAGAACTATCCGGAATTGCTCAACACAATGCCGGAGTCCTGGAAGTAAAAAATATGCAGTTTATTCAAGGCGATGGCTTACAAGAACTGCTCTCTTCCGCCCAAAATTTTGACACTATTTATGTAGATCCATCCAGAAGAGTAAATACTCAAAAAGTATTTCTGCTGGAAGATTGTGAACCCAATGTGCCGGGCAACCTGGATCTATTGCTGAGCAAGGCATCCCGCATCATCATTAAAACCTCCCCTTTATTGGATATTCATTCCGGCTTACAGGAATTAAAACAAGTAAGTGCTGTCCATATTCTAAGTGTCAAAAACGATTGCAAAGAGGTAATCTGGGTCATCGACCGTGATTTTCAGGGCCAGGAGCCGGAAATTATTTGTACGGCCATCAATCCGGATGAAACACGGCAATATTCCTTTAAATCATCAGAAGAAAAGGAATTTACTGTAGATCATTATTCAGAGCCTTTGGATTTTATCTATGAACCGGATGTATCTTTATTAAAAGCCGGTTGTTTTAAATTGCTTACGCGAGATTTTAAGATCCAAAAACTGCATCAACATACCCATATTTACACTTCTACCAAACTGGAAAGCAATTTCATAGGGCGGCAATTTAAGTTGCTGCATTGTTATAATTACCGCACTTTTATTAAAGAAAACAAGCTGAAGCAGGCTAATATCATCAGCCGTAATTTCCCTTTAAGTCCTTTAGAAATCAAAAAGAAACACCGGATTAATGATGGCGGCCAGGATTACCTGCTATTTACCACGGGTCCGCAAAACGATTTACTGGTTTTACATTGCCAGCGTTTAGATCTGGCTTAAGGGCTATAAAAAAGAGTTCCAATAGGCTTTTCACTTCTTTTGCGTGTTAGATTTTATCCTAGACTCTTCCATATCCCGGAGGGATACAAGGTCTGTTGAAAATAAACACATACAAAATCTACGACCCCTTCGGGGTCGTACAAAACATACACACCTAATGGCTATATTCATTGGATACCCTTGGCATCCGTTCGTTGATTATAGAATTTCACAAAAAAGGGGCTGTCTTTTAAGACAGCCCCTTTAGCCCTTTATGGTTAAAAATACTTTATACTTTCTTCACATTTACGGCCTGCATACCTTTACGGCCTTCAGCAACCTCAAATTCTACATTGTCATTGTCGCGAAGTGAGTTTACTCCGCCGTCAACATCCTTAAAGTGGACAAAGATTTCCTTTCCGTCTTCCCTAACGATAAAACCATAGCCTTTTTGAGTATTAAACCATTTTACTTTTCCTGTTTCCATAAAATATACGTGTTAAATTAGACTTATTTTGTATTAATATGTTTTAGTAAGAAATATATTACGCATCAGTTAATCTTATCAAAGATATATATTAATTTGAGAAAAAAAATTTTATCTGAAAACAGTTCAAGATTTAAATTTTTACAAATTAGGCTGAGGGGTCATCCGTAAATAAGGCTTAATTTCCTTAAATCCTTTAGGAAATTTGGCCGGTATATCTTCTGTTTTTATAGCCGGAGCCACCACTACATCCTCTCCTGCTTTCCAATCTACGGGAGTAGCCACACTATACTTGGCGGTTAGTTGCAGCGAATCAATAACCCGTAATATTTCCTGGAAATTTCTACCCGTAGAGGCCGGATAGGTAATCATCAGTTTTATTTTTTTATCGGGCCCAATGATATAAAGAGAACGTACAGTGAAGGTTTCGGAGGCATTGGGATGGATCATTCCATAAGCTTCAGAAACTTTCCTGTCCTCATCAGCTATAATCGGAAAATTAACGGTTACGTTTTGTGTTTCATTAATATCCTTGATCCATTCCCGGTGCGATTCTAAAGGATCAACACTCAGAGCCATTACTTTAACATTCCGTTTGTCAAATTCAGACTTTAAAGAAGCCGTTTTTCCCAATTCGGTAGTGCAAACCGGGGTAAAATCAGCCGGATGAGAGAAAAGAACTCCCCAGCTATCTCCCAAATAATCATAAAAGTCAATCTCTCCCTCGGAGGTTTGGGCTTTGAAATTCGGTGCGTTGTCACCAAGTCTTAAGTTCATAAGCTTAAATTTTTAAATAAAACATATACTTTTTACTATCCTAATTTAGTGAAAAGAGAGGAATTGCACGAATTAATCTGAATCACGGATTTAGCGGATTTAGCGATGAACACGGATTTGCTTAGCGCTAGTGAAACGCTCATACCCTGTCATCCCGAAGAATGAGAAATCACTAAGTTCAGATCTCTTCTGTAACGGCGTTTCGTCCATCCTTATAAGTGCCTGATTTTGGAAACTCTAAAATCGATCACTAAGAAACAAATCACAGAACCGTCACACTGAGCTTGTCGAAGTGTGAATGCCAAGGATGTGAATTTTGTTCGCTTTATGGTTCGACAGGCTCACCATGACGTTCGGCAATACACAAAGATGGACCGTGCAAGCCTCCGCAATGTCATTCGTATATTTTACGAGGACCGAAAAAAGCCTAACAGGTTTTTTGAATCTATTAGGCTTAAAAAACGATGAGCAATAAGGTCTGAACCAGGATTTCTATGCTTTTATTGATGAACTTGATTAGCGGAGGTATTAAAAAAGTACAAATTGCACGAATTAGGCTAATTTTTGCGAATTTCTAAACCTCTAAGCACTAAACTCCTAACCAAAAATCTTACCTCTTCTGCCTTTCCCGGATAAATTGCGGCATTTTACGATAACGGTTTTCAATCTGAACTTTAGGTACTTGCTCATTAATCGCCTTATTTACATTATCCAATTGATATTCAGGAATAGATCCTACCGCCATGATCCGCTTCTGAGCTGTAGCTGTGAAATTGCCGGTATAGAGATAGTTTAGCGCTTCCTTTAAGCTGGCTTCACTTTCATCGCCAAAGTTACGTGAAAGATCATCTGACGCATTCTTATCTACCGGGAAGCCCTGATAATAATCGGCCGAGCCAACACTATTGACGGTTTTAAAGGAAACAGGATAAATATTGTAGTTAAAAACCGGGATCGGGAAAAATCCAACGGGCTTGCCATAGGTATTTTTCTCACCAACCAGTTTTACCTGCATTACCGGGCGCAAGTTATTAATAAGCAATTCGCTGGCCGATGCGGTTGATGGGGTGACAATAAAAACGATGCGGTTCAGGTTTAATGAACCCGTTTTGTAAAACTTAGTAGTTTCGTTCCACTTACTGTATTTCTGGTTAAATACATACGTGTACATGGTTTTTTGGCCGAAACCTACGCTTTGTGGCGCCAACATGTTGGCCAAGGGATCCTGAGTGGTAACATAGCCACCTCGGTTGTAGCGCAAATCTACAATCAGATCGTTAATTCCATTGGATTGAAAATAATTTATGGTTGTAATCAGTTCATTCACTGATGATGGCCCGGAAAACTGATTGAACACAAAGTACCCAACTTTTTGAGGCCCATTGGTATAAATATTTTTATACAGCACCGTATTTAAGGCATAAATCCCTTTGGGGATGGTTATGGTTTGGGTTGAACCATCGGGCAATTGGAAGTTAAAATCGGCAGAAGTAGCATTTCCGAAGAAAAGATTATTTAGAAAATCAATATCCGATTGGGAACCGCTCATGGTGCGCCCGTTAATGGATAAAACTTTCCACCCTCTTTGCACGCCACGCACACCTGCTGGCGAGGTTGCATAAACATAATTAACCCGCAAATCGGTTTGGCTGGTATAAAACTTCACCAAAAAACCAAAATCGCTATCTAAACCTTGCTGCGACTGCTCAGTTTCGGCTTTGGTTTCTACAAAACTAAACCGGTCTAAAGGCTGGTAAGAGCGCACTTTATTCATCACTGCATAAATATCCTTCAGGTTTCTGGGCTGGAAATCGGTTATGGAAGGCAGCAGTTCAGACCAAAGGTAAATATCTTTGGTAATGAGATAAGCCGAGTCTCTTACCTCATTTTGTGCTACATAAGTACTGGTAACATTGGAATCCTTTTTACAGGAGGGAAATAAAAATCCTGTGCTCAATAGCAACAGGATCAGCATGGCCAGGCTTTGGAATTTCTGTTTAGGGTAAATCATTACAAAAAGTTTAATAAAATTAACCAAAAGCCAGGAATGTTGTTTCAGTTTATTATTGTAAAATATCGAAAACGGAAATAAAATCTATCCCCCCGGCTTTAGCAAATTCTTGATCAATCTCGCTTTCGCCAATGATTACTATGTCTTTTCGGTGCAGCAGATGCTGATTTAAAATATACTCCAAAGTATCTGTTTGGGGCTTGGGTTTTATTTCCTGGGCAAAATAAACCGTGAGATAATTTTCCAAGCCGTTCCACTCTATCTGACGTACCTTATTCAACTGAACTTCCGGATCACCATTGGTTACTAAAAACAACTGTTTCCTGTCTACGATAATTTCCTGTAAAAAGGTTAGGATTTTATCAAAAATTAACAGCTTTAAAGGTAAACGGGCAGTATAATGCAGTTTATTGAAGTTTTCGCGATATTTTTCTTCCAAACCAAAAGCTTCTTTGGCCCGGTCAAACAGCCCTTGAGCGCCATGATGCTCATAAGCCATTTTCAGAAAATCGGTTAAATCTTTTCCGCTGGGGAAAGTTTCAGCGAACTCAATAAAATTGGCAAACAGATAATAAACTTGTAGCAGATAATCCTTCTCCGGATAAATCACATTATCCAGTTCAAAAATGAATGCCTTTTTCCGCGGGTCCAGGTCGGCGTAACTAAGCATAAATCAGATGGTAAATAAAGTAAAGTTAATATTATTATTGTCTGCTATCCAGCCAAAAATGCCTGTTTTCATAGCTTCAGGCCAAGTTATCCCGGTAGGTAAAACGCCGGCTTTCAATTCTCCATTTTCCAATATAGCCAGATCAGAAAAAGAAACAACATC
Organism: Daejeonella sp.; assembly: GCA_035631395.1. Lineage (GTDB taxonomy): Bacteria > Bacteroidota > Bacteroidia > Sphingobacteriales > Sphingobacteriaceae > Daejeonella. The sequence continues at coordinate 6,132 of DASQIU010000151.1, forward strand.
ACTTTTTGGATGATCTTCCAGCCACTGCAAAGAAGGCACAATAATCGAAATGCCATATTCAGCAAAAAGCTTTTTCGATTCGGCCAGGGGCTTTAATTCAGCCTGATATAAAGGATAAACCGTATTTATGCCATAATCCAGGCAAATACTTAAAATAATATGAGCGTAACTTGGAGAATTCCCTGCCGGGATGGAGATAAACTTTTTCCCGGGGATAGTAAATCCCGGCAGATCCTGATAATCGGCCAAAATAACCTCAGGAGCATTCAGCAACTTTTCAATTTTATAAGCTTCGGCATGCGAAGCAGCAGTAATCAGTATTGACATATTTATTGGATGATCAACCCATCTTTCATCATCACTTTGCGGTTGGCCATATTGGCCAGATTCTCATTATGAGTAACAATGATCAGGGTTTGATTAAAGCGGTCACGCAGATCGGCAAAAAGGCGGTGCAAGCTTTCCGCATTCTGCGAGTCCAGAGTTCCGGAAGGTTCATCGGCCAGAAGAATGGATGGATTGTTGATCAGCGCCCTGGCCACGGCCACACGTTGCTGCTCCCCTCCCGAAAGTTCACTGGGTTTATGGTGCGTGCGGTGTTCCAGGCCCAGCAATTCCAGCAGTTCATGCGCCCGGTTACTGGCCTGGCGTTTGCTTTTTTTAGCGATATAAGCCGGAATGCAAATATTCTCTAAGGCCGTAAACTCTGGCAACAGGTGATGAAACTGGAAAATAAAACCGATATGTTCATTGCGAAAAGCGCTTAATTTTTGTGCCGATAAAGAATGAACCGGAATACCATTAATTTTCACCTCGCCTTCGGCCGGCTGATCTAAAGTGCCAATAATATGCAACAGCGTGCTTTTACCGGCACCCGAAGCGCCTACAATGGTCACAATTTCGCCGGTTTCTACCTGCAGGTCCACTCCTTTCAAGATCTGGAGTTTTCCGTATGATTTTTTTATTCCTGTAGCCTGGAGCATGGTTGCGAAGATACAAATATCACAGAATTGAAAGTATCTGTGCTGCTTAATTATCTCCCTTAAACAGCTTATCCTTTCAATTAACCCGCATTGAACTTAAAATAGCAGATATGTTTTTGGAAATAGAAGCAAAATGGTAGTTTTACGGCCAAATTACAAGCACATGAATATTCACGAATATCAGGGTAAAGCTATTTTAAAAAGCTACGGTGTACGGGTTCAGGAAGGTATTGTTGCCGAAACTCCCGAACAAGCGGTAGAAGCTGCTAAAAAGCTTAAACAAGATTATAATTCAGACTGGGTAGTGATCAAAGCCCAGATCCATGCAGGTGGCCGTGGAAAAGGCGGTGGTGTTAAGTTGGCTAAAAACCTGGAAGAGGTTAAAGAAAGAGCTCAGCAAATTATCGGCATGCAACTGGTAACTCCTCAAACCGGCGCTGAAGGTAAAAAAGTGAACAAAGTTTTGGTAGCTCAGGATGTATATTATCCAGGAGAATCTGAAACTAAAGAATTCTATATCAGTGTGCTGCTAGATCGTAGCAAAGGACGCAATATCATCATGTATTCTACCGAAGGTGGTATGGATATCGAAGAAGTTGCCGAAAAAACTCCGCACCTGATCTTTAAAGAAGAGATCGATCCTAAAGTAGGTTTACAAGGTTTCCAAACTCGTAAAATTGCCTTTAATTTAGGCCTTAGCGGCGATGCTTTTAAAGATATGACCAAATTTATTGCGGCACTTTATAAAGCTTATGAAGGAACAGATTCCTCTATGTTTGAGATCAATCCGGTTTTAAAAACATCTGACAATAAAATTCTGGCTGTTGATGCTAAAGTGAATCTGGATGATAACGGTTTATTCCGTCACCCGGATTACGCAGCCATGCGTGATGTAACCGAAGAAGATCCAACCGAAGTAGAAGCCAGCGCATCTAACCTGAATTACGTAAAACTGGACGGAAACGTAGGTTGTATGGTAAATGGCGCCGGTTTGGCGATGGCTACCATGGACATTATTAAACTGGCTGGTGGCGATCCTGCAAACTTCTTAGACGTAGGTGGTACCGCTAATGCAGAAACTGTAAAAGCTGGTTTCCATATCATCCTTCAAGATCCTAACGTTCGGGCTATTCTGATCAATATTTTTGGTGGTATTGTTCGTTGCGATCGTGTAGCACAAGGAGTTATTGATGCTTACAAAGAAATAGGCAATATTCCGGTACCAATTATTGTACGCTTACAAGGAACCAACGCCGAAGAAGCCAAAAAATTGATCGACAATTCTGGTCTGAAAGTTTATTCAGCTATTCAGTTAAAAGAAGCTGCCGATCTGGTAACTAAAGTGTTAGCAGAATAATCTATTGCAGATATTTATAAAAAAGGTGTCCCGAAATTTTCAGGACACCTTTTTTGCTTATGTGGCTGTTTTAAGCAATTCAGCTATTCATCATTTAATCAATTTTAAGAAAAGCAAAGCCCTGCTCCTCGCTCCCGCTAGTCCCGCTTTTCGTTTCAAATCCTCATTCCGCTGGGCCCTGCCCTTCTCGATAGCCAGATCGCTTTTGCGCTCCATTCCGGGTTTTCCACTCCTATCGGGTTTAGATTTGAAATTTTGTGCAATAATTAAGCTTGACGGCATAAAGATCCAATAGGATGTTAAAGCTCTATTGCCATATTTATCCCAGAGGGATACAAGGTCTGTAGAAAATAAACACATGCAAAATCTTCGACCCCGAAGGGGTCGAACAACACAAACACATCTCATAGCTATAAACGTTGGATGCCCTTGGTATCTGTTCATTGAACCTAATCAAATAAAATAGTTTAGGAAAGCATTCAAGTAACTGGGCGCTCCCTGCTCTATTTTTTGAATAAACCTTCTGACTGCTCAATAAATTCCGGACGCTTTAGATGCGCTCCCAGCTCTTCATTGATCTTTTTCAATGTATAATCTGCTAATATGGGCGTATCTTTTTCATCATGCTGATGCAAAAAGAAATAAACATCATGCAATCCCTGCTTTTTCCAGGAAACTAAACGCTCAACCCATTCGTCGATACGGGTATAATCGGTTGGATGTAATCCATTTCCCACAAAACGAATAAATGCCTGTGGAGTGGGCAATTCCATATGTACACAATCCCGGCGGCCGCTGGCATCCGTAATCACGGCGCCTTTTTTAAGCTGATGTAATAGCGAGAATAAATCCTTGCGGGCAGCTTGATCTGAAAACCATTCGGGATGGCGGACTTCTACAAAAACCTTAAAATCTTTCGGTAGCTCTTCCAGATATTTTTGCAGCGTGTCAAAATTTTTTGGGCCAAAATTATCGCTTAACTGCAAAAAGCATGGACCCAGGGTTTCCCCAAACTCAGAGATATTTTCCAAAAATAAACTGGTCAACTCTTCTGTGTTTTTTAAACGCTTTAAATGACTGATGCTTCTTGGAAATTTGGGGAAGAACTTAAAATCGGCACGTACAGCTTCCGCTTTTTCACGCCAAATTTTGATTTGCTCTTTTTTGGGCATATTGTAAAACACGGCATTTAATTCAATGCTGTTAAAATGCTTTACATACTCATTCAGAAAGTTGGCCTCTTTGGTTTTTGGAGGATAAATCATCCCTAACCATTCTTTACGCCCCCATTTGGCACAACCCACATAAATTGTAGGGTGAGCAATTGGTTTAACATTTTTCAAAACCTGCCGGGTTAAATCCGTATCCGGTGGTAAAGTAAAATCAACCTGCGAAAGCTGTTCAGGGTCAAGACGTCCAAAGTCCATAATTGTTGATATTATTATACCAAAAGTAAAACATGTTAGGTCTATAACAAAAAAAGGGAACCAATTGGTTCCCTTTTTTAAATATATCTCAACAGAGCTTATTTTACTGAATCAACGATAGCTTTGAAAGCTTCCGGATGGTTCATTGCTAAATCAGCTAAAACTTTACGGTTTAAACCGTTTCCGTTGGCAGCTAATTTACCCATTAAAGCGGAATATGACATTCCGTATTGGCGGGCACCTGCATTAATACGTTGAATCCATAATGCTCTGAATTCTCTTTTCTTAGCTTTACGGTCACGGTAAGCATATTGCAAACCTTTTTCTAACGTGTTTTTAGCAATGGTATAAACCTTGCTTCTGGATCCCCAATAGCCTTTGGCTAAACCTAAGATCTTTTTTCTTCTTCTTCTTGACGCTACTGCGTTAACCGAACGTGGCATGTTGTTTTGATTTTGATAAGCGGTGTTCCCTTAAGGAATCTTTTAGACCGAATATCTGGTTAAAAAATTAATTACTTCCCGATACAAAGCATCCGTTTTACGTTACCCATGTCAGCATCAGATACTAAGCTGGTCTGACCTAAGGCACGCTTACGTTTGTTGCTCATCTTGGTTAAGATGTGGCTTTTGTATGCGTTCTTTCTAGCGATTTTACCTGTTCCAGTAAGCTTAAAACGCTTTTTTGCACTGGAACACGTCTTCATTTTTGGCATAACTCTATTTTATTTGATTTGTGAATTATTCAAATTTAGTTATTGAACCGTTTTATCGATACTAAATCAAAAAAGCGGTCAATATTTTTATTTTTTACCGGCTTTAGGCGCTACGGTTAAAAACATCCGTTTCCCTTCTAATTTAGGTAACTGTTCTACCTTGCCTACTTCTTCCAGTGCCTGAGCAAATTTCAGGAGAAGGATTTCGCCATGCTCTTTGTACACAATGGCTCTTCCTTTGAAATGAACGTAAGCACGTACCTTTTCGCCAGCTTCCAGGAAACCGATAGCATGCTTCAGCTTAAACTGGAAATCGTGCTCATTGGTATTAGGCCCAAAACGGATTTCTTTAATCACCGTTTGTTTGGCGTTGGCCTTGATTTCCTTCATTTTCTTTTTCTGCTCGTAGATAAACTTGTTATAGTCTACAATTTTACAAACGGGCGGAACAGCATTGGGTGAAATCTCTACCAAATCCAACTCTTGCTCTTCAGCAAACTTCAAAGCTTCACGGATGGAATAAATGCCTGTTTCAACATTCTCTCCCACAAGGCGTACTTCAGTAGCCCTAATCAACTCATTGATCCGGTGTTCTGCTTCTTTCTTTTTAAACGGAGGTCGTGGTCCCCGGTTAAATCCTGGTCTTCCTAAAGCCAAATTATGTTTTTCTTTTTAAACGGTTATTTCTTTAATCAATTGATTGTTAAACTCTTCAAGAGTCATACTACCCAAATCGCCCTGGCCATGTTTACGTATGGAAACCAGCCCTTCTGCCATTTCTTTTTCTCCAACAATGAGCATATATGGGATTTTTTTTACTTCGGCATCGCGAATTTTGCGGCCAATCTTCTCATCGCGAGAGTCAATCAAGCCGCGAATATCGGAATTATTAAGTGATTCTAAAACTTTTTTCGCATAATCCTCATATTTTTCGGAGATAGGAAGTACGATAAATTGCTCGGGGGTTAACCATAACGGAAACTGTCCGGCGCAATGTTCTATCAATACGGCCACAAATCTTTCCAGTGAGCCAAATGGCGCCCGATGAATCATTACCGGACGGTGTTTTTGGTTATCGCTTCCGGTGTATTCCAGTTCAAAACGTTCAGGCAAATTATAATCTACCTGGATAGTTCCCAATTGCCATTTACGTCCTAAAGCATCCTTTACCATGAAGTCTAGCTTAGGACCGTAAAATGCGGCTTCGCCCAGTTCTACAACGGTTTTCAAACCTTTTTCTTCGGCGGCTTCTATAATGGCCGATTCGGCTAAAGCCCAATTGGCATCGGTTCCAATATATTTACCTTTATTTTCAGGATCCCGTAAGGAAATCTGAGCGGTATAATCCTCAAAACCCAGCGCAGCAAATACATATAATACCAGATCAATTACTTTTTTGAACTCATCTTTTACCTGATCCGGGCGGCAGAATAAATGCGCATCGTCTTGAGTAAAACCACGCACACGGGTCAATCCGTGCAACTCACCGCTTTGCTCATAGCGATAAACCGTACCAAACTCCGCGTAGCGAACCGGTAAATCTTTATAAGAACGTGGCTTTGTTTTATAAATCTCACAGTGATGCGGACAGTTCATCGGTTTTAAGAAGAACTCCTCTCCTTCTTGCGGTGTTTTGATAGGCTGAAAAGAATCAGCTCCATATTTTTCATAATGGCCGGAAGTGATATACAGGTTTTTATGCCCGATATGCGGAGTAATTACCGGCTCATAACCAGATTTAAGCTGAGCTTTTTGCAGAAAGGAAGTCAGTTTTTCTCTTAAAATGGCACCCTTTGGCAACCATAAAGGCAAGCCCATGCCCACTTTTTCTGAAAAGGTGAAAAGTTCTAATTCTTTACCCAATTTCCGGTGATCGCGTTTCTTGGCTTCTTCAATTAGATGAAGGTAATCTGTCAATTCACTTTGCTTAGGGAAAGTAACCCCGTAAATACGGGTTAACTGTTTTTTACTTTCATCACCACGCCAATAAGCACCGGCCACATTCATCAGTTTTACCGCCTTGATAAAACCGGTGTTAGGAATATGCGGTCCGCGGCATAAATCAGTAAAATTACCCTGGGTATAAAAAGTAATCGATCCGTCTTCCAGATCTTTGATCAGATCTAATTTATATTCATCACCTTTCTCGGTGAAATATTTGATCGCATCGGCTTTAGAAACTTCTTCTCTTTTATATGCTGATTTGGTTTTGGCAAGTTCCAGAATTTTATCCTCAATATCTTTAAAATCATCTGAAGAAAAAGTGCGGTCACCAAAATCTACATCGTAATAAAAACCGGTTTCAATGGCCGGGCCAATACCAAACTTAGTGCCCGGATATAAAGCTTCCAGGGCTTCGGCCATTAAATGCGCTGATGAATGCCAAAATGTGGATTTTCCATCCAGGTCATTCCAGGTTAAGAGTTTTACTTTAGCATCCGTTTCTATGGGCCTGCTGGAATCCCAAACCTGGCCGTTTACTTCGGCGGCTAAAACATTGCGGGCTAAACCCTCAGAAATTGACAAGGCAATTTGATGGGCTGAAGTTCCTTTTTCGTACTCTCGAACGGAACCGTCTGGAAGTGTAATATGAATCATCTACAAAATGATTTAGAAGTTGTCTTTTTTATTAATTGCGATTAAATCACCTACAATGTGATTGTATTTTTGACTAGCAAAAGTACTATTATTTGTTGTTTAAAGAAATGCCGAAACCCTTCTTCCGGGCAAAAACTGAAAAATCCGGATAAATTAAAAATATCCCTCCTATTGGTTGACTCCTAAATTTTCTAAAACAACAAAACTCAGTTATTATTACCATGAGAGGTATAATAACTGAGTTTTGTTTTGCAAAAATAGAGAATTTCTATTGGCGGATAATGACCTGATTACCATCACCACTTCCTCTAGAGCGGAATTGTTCCTGCATTCTCTTACGCATTTCATCCTGCTTAGCTTGAAATTCCTCCTGAGTAATCAACTTTCCTTTTTTGGGCAGCGCCAGCTCAGAATCTTTCACTTTGGTATATTCAATAGAGCTTGCAAAATATTGTATTCTTTTGTTTTCGATACCTAAAACCACTCCTTCTGTCCAAAAGGCAGGCATCGGAGAAGCTACAAAAGGTAAATCGGTAGTGTACCAAATGATGTTTTCCTGTCCACTTTTATCTTTAATAGTCACTTTTTTACAGTCAAAACCGGCAATTTTTTTGGTTTCATCACTTTTTACAAAGTCAGTAGAACCAGAACCCAGTTTATTTTCAATAAGTAACTGTTCGCCATTCATTTCCAATGATTCAGTGACTTTGCTATCGCCCGGACTATAAAATACCTCCCGCTCGCTGCCACCGGCGAAACGCATTATCCGCTGGCCTTCGCCACCGCCACCCTGTTGGCTGATATCCTCTTCAGCAGAAGCTCTTTGCAGTTTGGCCCCTTTCGGGCTATAAAGCAACTCGAACTTATTGGTTATTTTATCCGGTAAATTTGCCCCGGCAAAGCGCTGAGCCTGCGGGTTTCCCTGAGCCATGGCTCTTAGATCAGTGGTTTGGGTGTAATAAATTACCCCGGAAGCTTTTTGCTGTGAAAACACATAATTGCTAAATAGGCAGCAAAAGCAAATGAACACCAAGAATTGTTTTGACATTATTTTTTAAAGTTTAGTACTTCAAATATATTTTATTATGGAGTAATTTTTTGTTAAAAAACGTTAAAATCAACTTATATATTCCCCCAACCGCTGGCCAATACATCGGCCAAATGCATGGTTTTAATAGGAAGCTGATGCTGATCAATATAGCCTTGTAAATGCAACAAGCAGGAAGCATCGGTAGAAATAATATAATCGGCTTCCATTTCTAAGGCATTATCAATTTTTTGCTGGGCCATGGCGCTGGAAATTCCGTCGAACTTAACTGAAAATGTTCCGCCAAAACCACAGCAAGTTTCCGTATCCCGCATCTCAACCAGATCCAAACCATGAACTTTGCTTAATAAAGTGCGGGGTTCATCTTTGATCTTACATTCCCGCAGAGCGGAGCAGGAATCATGGTAAACCGCCCGGCCTTCTAATTCGGCGCCGAAATAATCTTTTTTGATCACATGGACCAAAAAATCAGAAAGCTCATGAATGTTAGACTGAATAGAACGGCATTTATTATGAACGGCTGTATTGGTAAACAGATCGTTATAATAATTTTTGATCATTCCGGTACAAGAAGCCGATGGCGAAACGATATAGTTGTTCTCCGAAAAATCGTTCAGCAATTTATTACCTACGGCTTTGGCCTCATCCCAAAAACCGGCATTAAAGGCCGGTTGTCCGCAACAGGTTTGCTCTGGATTGTAGATAACCCGGCAGCCGGCTTTTTCAAGCACTTTTACCGTATTAAATGCTGTTTGGGGGTATAATTGATCTATAAAACAGGGAATAAAAAGCTCAACGTTTGTCATATCAGAGATAAAAACCGATTTAAGATGCTAAATTCAACAAAAAATCTTAATCGGCTACTATTATATTTTTAACCGGTTCGGGCTTTATAAATAAGATAGAAATCAGGGCAAATAATCCCATCAGAAAAAACAAACCCAAAGTTAAAGCCGAATTTCGCATAC
>DASQIU010000152.1:0-50623 GCA_035631395.1 Daejeonella sp.
AACACGGTTTTCCATCAACACTTTGATTCCAGAAACATGCGCCTGACTTTCAGTTATTCTTTTGGAAACCAGAAATTAAAAGCTGCCCGCAACCGCAGCACCGGTTCTGAAGATGAAGCCAACCGGGTGAAAAATTAATAGCGGATGACCCATCCTAAAACGGGCTATCTTCTTAATTGGAGGTAGTCCGTTTTGGTAATATCTGAACTAATTTTATCGTTTTTCGTTTTTCGTCTGTCGTTTCTTAGTTTTGTCTCAATTCTTATAATTCGTGCAATTTTTTTAAAAAGCAAGGTCCTATTTTTATAGGTCCCGATAGTCCCGCTTTCCGTTCCAAATCCTCATTCCGCTACGCTACATTGCGGGTTTTTCACTACAATCGGGTTTAGATGGGAAATTTGTTGCAGAATAAATGGATTTGGCCCTGATCGAAACCACTTGGAAATAAAGATTTATTTATTGATTTATTACAAACAGGAATCTACCTGCAGGTTACTTAAAAAGGAGTTGCCGCCATTAATATCGGAGGCTAATTGTCCAATAGTGGTTTGTTGAAAGGCATTATATAAGGCATCGCGGGCTTCTTTGTATTTGAAGTGCATAGGGCAGGGGTGTTTTTCGTTGCAGTTTTTTAAACCTAATCCGCATTCTTTAAATATGGCCATGCCGTCAATGGCATTAACAATATGAATAACCGGCTGATCCAGTTGGTAAGCTTCGATGAAAAAACCGCCGTAAGGGCCTTTTAGCGAGGTGATGATCTGATGTTTGTTTAAAGTTTGCAGAATTTTGGCAGTAAACGCTTCCGGGGCTTCTACCTCGCGGGCAATTTCCTTTACGTTTAATTTCTCTCCGGACTCTGCTTTAGAAGCCACAAACAAGGCCGCCCGGATTCCGTATTTACATGCTTTGGAGATCATACTTGAGGTTTATGCTAAAGGTCTAAAATATTATCTGCTTAAATTGTTTTCAGCAATTAAAGTCACTGTTTCTGAGGGGCGTTTTAAAGCCGACCGGATCATCAGGCCGCCCAGGCCAAACACCAAAATCAGTTTGATAGCTTCTGCTGCAATATAGTAGAAATGCAGAGAGCTGTCCGGCAGCGCCATTCCCTGCCTTAGCATTTCCACACGGACATCCAGAGCCGGCAAAAGCCAAAAGGTTTGTAAGGCCAGAATCAGGGTGCTTAACATCAGGATAAAGAAGCTGATGTTTTTCTCGTTCGCAAAATAATAGCAGCAGAGCAGGATAAATAAAAAAGCGATTTCTACTTTGTTTAAAGCATGGAAAACCAGGTTGCCAATGCCTGCGCCAATTTGCAGAGTTACTCCCGGCGCCTGGAATTTGAGCGGGGCTTCCAAAAAGCTAATTCCCAGTAATATACCCGCCCACAAAAAGGGAATGATGATTAATAGGTATTGTGCAGCTTTTTTCATTATGAACAACAAATTACGGTTCAGACCAAGGTGATTTTTTCGTTTCCCTGGATATTTCCTAAGCGGCGGGCAAAATTTCCAGCCATAATCAAAGCTCTTTTTTTGGCATCATTGGCTACAGGGCCTTCAAAATGGGTGTCGATGGTTTCGTAAAACATACCTAGCCAACGTTCAAAATGTTCGCCTTCTAATTGCATGGTGGCATGTTTGGCAAATGGATTACCTACATAACCTTTTACGCCAAATAAAGCCGCGTTCCAGAAGTTGTACATTTTTTCCAGGTGCGGCGCCCAGTAGGTAGAAAGTCTGAAATTGAATATCGGTGCCAGCAGTTCATCTTGCTGAACTTTGACGTAAAAATCATCAACCATCAGTTTGATGTCGTCCAGGCCTTGTATGTCGTGTTTTTTCATTCCTGTTTTATTTATGGGGGGTTAGATGTTGCTTAAAGTATCATTTTATATGAATGACTGCTTCGCCAACAAATCTACGTAAAATTTATAGAGGATACATTTGTCCTAAATTGTCTTTGACATTTCTATGTTTCAGAGTAATAATTTGAAAATTTATTTTTCGTTTAGGTTTAAATTTTATTAATTCAGTATAAAATTTAATTTAGATCAGATATGGAAAATTTTATTCAGGAGATCGTTTCAAGCATTTCACAGCTTTTAATTTTAGTGCTCATCCCTTTCCTGTTTTATCTTTTTAAGAGAAAGCAGTATGCCAGTTTCTCGCAATACATTGGTTTTACCAAACCTAATGCTCAATCTGTTCAATATGCCTTGTTGATCGCGGTTTTGTTCTCCACGCTGGGTATCGGGCTGTTTTTTCTGAACGATGGTTTGCGGGAGGCCCTGTTGACGCCACAAAGTGTTTCGGGGAAACTTCGCTTAAGTGGTTTCAGTACAGCTACTATTTTAAGTTTGTTGCTGATTGCCTGGGTGAAAACGTCCTTATCAGAAGAGATTTTTTTCAGGGGTTTTATCGGCAAAAGGCTAATTAATCTGTTGGGTTTTGCCTGGGGAAATTTATCACAAGCCTTGTTGTTCGGGCTGCTGCATTTTGTTTTGTTCATGCAGTTAACCGAACTGCCTTATATGGCTTTGCTGGTTATTCTGTTATCTACCACCATCATTGGCTGGCTGGTAGGCTTTGTGAAAGACCGCGTGGGTAACGGAAGCATTGTTCCGGGTTGGATTGCTCATGGAATAGGCAATACATTATCGTATGCTTTGGTGGCATTTGTGTTATAATTTCAGGTACTATTCTCTAACCTAGACGCCTTTTACCCAATAGACAGCTTTGTTTAATAGAAAACAGGACGCTTCATTCGGAGCGAGGTGTTATTTTATGGTTTATGCTATAAACAGGATATCCCTAGCGGGATTTTCAAGAATGCGTATAATCCAACAATCAGTTTAATCCGTGATTCAGTTTTTCTCGCCCAGGCGCAAAGACGAGGAATTTTTTCTTGCGGCCTTAGGGAAATCCGTGTAAACCAAGAATCTGCTTAATCCGTGATTCAGAATTTTTTCTCGCCCAGGCGCAAAGACGTGGACTTTTTCTTTGCGACTTGGTGAGAAGATCGATTAACTCAAAAGTTCTATATTAAAGTTCACTTTAGCTTTTAAGGCTCCGAATACTTTTAAAATGGTTTCCATAGTTACATTGGTAATGTTGTTTTCAAGTTTTGAGATCTGCGCCCGCTGAACCCCAATCATTTTGCCAAGTTCTTCTTGCGTGAGATTTCTTTTCAGCCTTACTTTGCGGATCATTTCTCCCAAAAGCTCAGCCTCTAGTTCTTGTTCATATCGAATCCTTTTCTCAGATCCAGTCTCGCCAATAAGTTCATCCTTTATTTGATCGAATGTGAATATCTCCAATTCTTTCTCTTTATTTTTCGTCATCATTTTCTCGATTTTTAAGTTCAAATACCTCAATCTTATATTTTCGGCCTTTTCAATTTCTTTTTGAGGTACTTTATCCGTTTTCTTGACTATTCCATGTGTTGTCAATACTAAGGTTTCTGTTTTTTCTATTTATCCCAAAAGGCGAAAATCCTATATTGAATCTTATTAAATAAAGTCCTGAATTCCCAGATTTCGCCTTTAAGCTTCTTGAAAAGCTCTCTGTCGTTTTGTCTTTTTGCTTTGTCGATATTGAAGATTATTTTATCCCGGCTCTTTTCGTCTAACTCGAGTAAAAACTCTCTTGCTTCGGTTAAAAATAATTCTTCAAATTTTTTCATGCATCATTTGTTTCCTTATAAAGATACAAATAAGATCAAAAAATGTAGTGAAAATTTCATCACTGCGGAGGTAATTCGATAAATAAATATGTCACCCTTATCTAAATCACCTAATCTTAAAAATCAGTTTAATCCCTGATTCAGGTGTAATCTCCGTATAAAATCAGTGTTATCTACAAAACAATAAAGGCCGCACTTTCAAAGTACAGCCTTTAAAACCTAAACTATTAAACTAAACCTCTTTATTCAGCAATCAGTTTTCCTCTCATGGTACCCCAATGGCCAGGGAAACTGCAGATAAACTCATATTCGCCTTTAGGTACGGTAAAAGTAATGGTGTCAGATTCTCCCGGACCTAAAAGTTTGGTATGAGCCAGGATAGAAGCATTCATTTCGGAAGGAATGTAGTCGGCATCTTGTTTGGTCATGGCTTTCATGGCAAAAGCTTCTACATCAGTACCTGGAGCCAGTAAGACAAAGTTATGTCCCATAGCTTGTTTGGCCAATGTTCCGTTATTTTTTAAAGTAAGAGTAACCTGCTCGCCGGCTTTTACTTTAATTTCTTGCAGGTTGAATTTCATCTGGTCGTTACCAGAAATTTCAATGGTATTAGATACCGGAGTTTCTACCTCGGGTAAAGTATCGGTGGTTTCGGTAGAAGAGGTAGCAGATTCATTTTTGGTTTGATCTCCACCGCAGGAAGCTAAAAATACGGGTACTGCTAAAGCAGTTAAAAAGATAAGTTTTCTCATAATTTTATTTTTTTTCAAACTTAATCCTCCTAAGTGGAGTAAAAAAATGATTGAGATCATAATCCTATTAATGACTCAATAATGATATTTAAGTTCATTTAGATAAACGAAATAATATTGCATCTTTAAAAGGTGATATAAATCACATGCGGGGATAAGGCAGCTCATTTTCAAGCTGGGGAATAGGTTTCATTTTTGGAGATGTTGAAATCCGGTTGGGGAGAGCCCTTAAAGGATCAACAGGATAAAAAAAAGAGTTCTAATGAAGCAAGCTTTGAAGCCCATGTTGGCCGATACCGAAACGCATTGTTACCATTGTGGCAATGATTGCGTGGATCATACTTACCAGGATGAAGAGAAAATTTTCTGTTGCCAGGGATGCAAAAGCGTTTACCAGATTTTAGCCGCCAGTAATTTATGCAATTACTATGCTTATAATAACACTCCGGGCCAAACTCAATTAAATAAACAGCAGCATTTTGAATATCTGGATGAGCCGGCTATTATCCAGCAATTGGTTAATTATACCGATGAAAAAATCACGATAGTTACTTTTTACATTCCGGCCATTCATTGCAGTTCCTGCTTGTGGCTGTTGGAGCATTTGTATAAAATTAATCCCGCTATCGTTAGTTCCCGGATTGATTTCCTGAAGAAGCAGGTATCCATTACTTTCCGCCCAGCCGAACTTTCTTTGCGGAGTTTGGTGGAAATGCTTACCTCCATTGGTTATGAGCCATTGATCAGTTTGCAGGATGTGGTGAAAGAGCAAAATCCTAATTCACAGCGCAGTTTGGTCAAAAAAATCGCGGTAGCGGGCTTTTGTTTTGGGAATGTGATGTTGCTTAGTTTTCCGGAGTATTTGGGTTTATCAGAACTGGAAGCTCATTTTCAAAGCTTTTTTGGCTGGTTGAATCTGGCTTTTGCCCTGCCGGTAACCTTTTATAGTGGTCGTGATTATTTTATTTCCGCCTGGAATAATTTGCGCAATAAAGTGTTGAACCTGGATTTTCCATTGGCTTTGGGGATTGCCATTATGTTTATCCGTTCGTTTTATGAAATTCTGAGCGGTACCGGTGCCGGTTTTGTGGATACTTTATGTGGACTGGTATTTTTCCTGCTAATTGGCAAATGGATGCAGCAGCGTACTTATTACCATCTTTCTTTTGAACGCGATTACCGTTCTTATTTTCCGGTAGCCGTAACCCAGCTAAAAGACGGAAAAGAAAAGCCGCTGCCTTTAAATGAGCTGGCCGTAGGCGATCGTATTTTGATCCGTAACCAGGAAATTATCCCCGCCGATGCTATTTTGCTGAAAGGGGAGGCCCTGGTTGATTTTAGTTTCGTAACCGGCGAGTCGCAACCCCTGCAGAAAGTTTTGGGCGAGGTGGTTTATGCCGGCGGCCGGCAACTTTCTGAGGCCATTGAGCTGGAAATAGTGAAACCGGTTTCGCAAAGTTATTTAACCAGTCTTTGGAATAATGAGGCCTTTTCAGCCCAAAAACAAAAGCCAAAAACGTTTAGCGATACCATTAGCCGGTATTTTAGCGTGGTGCTTTTGCTCATCGCCTTTTCATCGGCCGGTTTTTGGCTGTTTCAGCATGATTCTGGCAAAGCCTGGGCTTCTTTTACCGCGGTACTGATCATTGCCTGCCCTTGTGCATTGGCTTTAAGTTCGCCTTTTAGTTTGGCAGCAGCTATTAGCATCTTTGATAAAAATAAGTTCTACCTCAAAAATACTACGGTAGTAGAGCAATTGGCCCGCATCAACACTTTGGTATTTGATAAAACCGGAACCATTACTGCTCCGGAAGCTTCCAGGTTTAGTTTTGAAGGCACACTTTCTCCGGAAGAAAAAATTCTGGTTAATTCTCTGGCCCGTAATTCCGGCCATCCTTTAAGCCGCGAACTGGTGAAATGGCTGAATACGCCCGAAACCTATCCGGTAAAAGATTATGCAGAACAGCCGGGTAAGGGTATCAGCGGGATGATTAAAGGCCAATTGGTTTCTTTGGGCAGCGCTGCTTTTCTGAATATTGAAACGGCCAATAATTCAAGTTCGGTTCATATTAAGGTAGGCGACCATTATTGCGGATATTTCAGCGTGAAACAGCAATGGCGTACCGGCTTAAAAAATCTGATCGGCCAATTGGGCAAAAAACAGGATCTGCACTTGCTTTCCGGTGATCAGGATCGTGACAGGGATGCTTTATTACCTGTTTTCGGCCGGCCAGAGCAGATGCACTTTAAGCAAAGTCCACAGAATAAGTTGGATTATATTCTTAATCTTCAGCAAAATAAGCGGGAAGTAATGATGCTGGGCGATGGATTGAACGATGCCGGAGCTTTAAAACAGAGTGATGTGGGCATTGCTGTAACCGATAATATTAATAATTTTTCGCCCGGCTGCGATGCCATTTTGGATGGGATTTCTTTTGAGAAACTGCCTGTATTCATTCGGCAGGCAAAAGATACGGTCAAGGTTATTCATCGCAGCTTTGGTATTTCCTTACTTTATAACGCTGTGGGGCTGTTTTTTGCCGTACAGGGTGTACTTTCGCCTTTGTTTGCCGCCATTTTGATGCCCATTAGCACCGTTACCATTATTTCTTTCACCAGTTTATCCGTACGATTCTTTGGCCGCAAAAACCATTTGATATGAACATGATCTACTTTTTGATCGGCTGCAGCATTTTGCTGGCGCTGATCTTCTTAGCCGCCTTTTTCTGGGCCGTAAAAAACGGACAAAATGACGATACCTACACGCCTTCGGTGAGGATCTTATTTGACGATGAGATTTCCCAGGCAGAGAAAAAGTGACGAAGATCACTTTTTCTAAAAAGGTATGTCATGCTTTAGTCATGCCAACCAAGCTAGTTTTACCACACTATATAAGCGATACATTATGCTCGAAAAATTCAACTACGACAACAAAACCGTCCGAAACTTTGCAGTAGCTACCCTGGTCTGGGGCCTTATAGGCATGACCGTTGGGTTATTGGCAGCTATGCAGCTTTTTAAACCGGCCATGAACCTGGGGTCTCAGTACAGCACCTTTGGCCGTATCCGTCCATTACACACCAATGCCGTTATTTTCGCCTTTGTGGGTAATGCTATTTTTATGGGCGTATATTATTCACTGCAGCGTTTGTTAAAAGCTCGCATGTTTAGTGATGTGCTCAGCCGGATTCATTTCTGGGGCTGGCAATTGATCATTGTGGCTGCGGCCATTACTTTGCCGTTGGGATTGACCTCTTCGCATGAATATGCCGAGCTGGAATGGCCTATTGATATTGCCATTACCCTGATTTGGGTGGTGTTTGGTGTCAATATGTTTGGTACCATTATTAAACGCCGCGAAAGACATATGTATGTGGCCATTTGGTTTTACATTGCCACTTTTGTTACAATTGCCGTTCTGCACATTGTTAACTCATTTCAATTACCCATTTCGGCATTTAAAAGCTATTATTTATATGCCGGCGTTCAAGATGCCCTGGTACAATGGTGGTACGGGCATAATGCGGTTGCATTCTTTTTAACTACTCCGTTTTTAGGGATGATGTATTATTTCCTTCCTAAAATGGCTCAGCGCCCGGTTTACTCTTATAAATTAAGTATCCTGCACTTTTGGTCGCTCATTTTTATTTACATCTGGGCCGGTCCGCACCACTTATTATATACTTCCCTACCGGGATGGGCGCAATCTTTAGGGGTAGTGTTTTCCATCATGCTGATTGCACCAAGCTGGGGCGGTATGATCAACGGTTTGTTAACCTTACGCGGAGCCTGGGATAAAGTGCGTGAAGATGTGAATCTGAAATTCATGGTGGTGGGCTTAACCGCTTACGGTATGGCCACTTTTGAAGGCCCTATGTTGTCGTTAAAACAGGTGAATGCCATTGCCCACTTTACCGACTGGATTGTGGCGCACGTACACGTAGGCGCTCTGGGCTGGAATGGTTTCTTAACCTTCGCTGTTTTATACTGGTTGGTTCCCCGTATTTACAATACTACTTTATTCTCTAAAAAACTGGCTTCCTTCCATTTTTGGATTGGTACTCTGGGTATTTTATTCTATGCCGTGCCGATGTATCTGTCTGGGTTTTTACAGGGCTTGATGTGGAAAGAGTTTACTCCGGAAGGCATGTTGAAATATCCAAACTTCCTGGAAACTACTTTGCAATTGCTGCCGATGCACACCTTTAGAGCTATTGGTGGTGGTTTATACCTGATTGGGGCTATTGTGATGGCCTATAACCTGGTTAAAACCATGGCCAAAGGTTCCCTGGTTGCTGATGAACCTGCCGAAGCAATGGCTTTAACACCGGCTTTTGTGCCCTCGACTTCAGAAAGATCATGGCACCGTATTTTGGAACGTAAACCCATGCACTTCATGGTGCTGTCTTTAATCGTGATCCTGATCGGGGGAATGATTGAGATGATGCCAACCTTTACCATTTCTTCTAATGTGCCTACCATTGCCAGTGTGAAACCTTACACTCCGCTGGAATTACAAGGTCGCGACATTTATATCCGCGAAGGCTGCGTAAGCTGTCACTCTCAAATGGTGCGTCCGTTCCGTTCAGAAACCGAGCGCTATGGCGAATACAGCAAGGCCGGTGAGTTTGTATACGATCACCCATTCTTATGGGGCTCTAAACGTACCGGTCCGGATTTACACCGCCTGGGAGGTAAATATTCTGATGCCTGGCATTTTAACCACATGTTAGATCCAACTACCATGTCGCCTGGAAGTATTATGCCGCCTTACCCTTGGTTAGTGGAGCAGAAATTGGATACTACCAATACAGCTTCTAAGATATGGGCCATGCGTAAGCTGGGAGTTCCTTACGAAAGCGGCTACGAAGCCTTGGCCAATGCCGATCTGGACAAACAAGCTCAAAGCATTGCTGCCAGCCTGGAAAAAGATAATATCAAGGTACAAAACGACCGTGAAATTATTGCCCTGATTGCTTATCTGCAACGCCTGGGAACGGATATCAAAGCAGGTAAAACGGCTAACGATTAAACCTGGATAAACATTTAAAAATTAGAAATTATGTTCAAGCAATTTGTAGATAAAGCCGCCGGCGTGGAGATGTACCTCATTGTTTCGCTGGTCATATTCCTAGTGTTTTTCATCCTGGTAGGTCTTCTGCTTATCAAAATGAATAAAAAGCATATTCAATACATGAGTGCTTTACCAATCAGCGAGCCTGAAAGTAGCCCATTTTCAGGAAAATTTAAAACCAATAATTGAAAGGCCGTTTTATGAAACGTTTAATATACTTATTGCCCTTTTTGCTGGTAGCGGCGCCATCCTGGGCGGCCGAAACCATAACTAATCTGGAACCCGCCAATATCTTCAGCGAGATACTGATTGGGGTTTTTATCCTTGCCGCCATTGTGTTGCTACTGGTTGCCCTGGCTTTGCTTCGTGCCTTTAAAGTGATTGCTCAGGAATTGGGCAAGCCGGTTTCTGAACAGCTGGCCCAGCCGGAACGCATGCTGGAATATGAGGAGTGGACGGCCTTGGAGAAAAAGAAACCTAGCATCTGGAATAAAATTCTGGGCTTACGGCCTCTTTCTGAGGAAAAAGACCTCGCTATGGAGCACACCTTTGATGGAATTACCGAGCTGGATAATCCAACCCCAGCCTGGTTCATGTGGTTGTTTTACGCTTCCATTGCCTTTGGGGTAGTGTATATTTTGAATTACCATGTGTTTAACTGGTCGCCTTTGCAGGAAGAAGAATATGTGCTGGAAATGAAAAAGGCCGAAGAAGATAAGGTTGAGTACCTGGCCAAAGCAGGTAATCTGATTGATGAGAATAATGTGAAACACGAAACCGATGAAGCCATTATCGCTGCCGGAAAAGCGGTTTTTGCCCAGAATTGTGTGGCTTGCCATGGCGATAAAGGACAGGGCGCCGTAGGGCCTAACCTGGCCGATGAATACTGGCTGCATGGTGGAAAAGTGAATAATATTTTCAAAACCATTAAATACGGAGTTCCTGAAAAGGGAATGATTTCCTGGGAAAAAACGCTAACGCCTAAGCAGATCGCGGACGTGTCCAGTTATATTCTCTCTTTGCAGGGAACTAATCCGGACAATGCCAAGGCTCCGCAAGGCGAAAAAGAAGGTTAAGTTTAGTTTTTAGTTTGATGTGGAAAGGGGAGGTTTGAAAAGTGGCGTCACACTGAGTGTGAATAGTCTGAAAAAAAATGACGTCAGAGGTGCTTCCATTAAATTCGCACTTCCGTCCTGCTGAATTTATTTCAGCATCTCTCAGTAGAGTGTCTATTAAAGAACGCCTTTGGGTGAGAAAATTTCTACCCCTGAGAGACCCTGAAATGAATTCAGGGCGACGAACGATGAAAGTTTTTGCTTTCTGAAATACAGGCTTTTCAAACAGCCCCTTTTTTTAATTAGGATCAGCATATGTCGGATAATTCAACATTCAGGGATCAGATACCATCGGTTACCGCCGATGGAAAGAAGCGCAGGTGGATTTATCCGCGAATTATTAAGGGCAAATTATATCGCTACCGCGATGCTTTCAGCTATTTGCTGTTAACCCTGCTATTTGCTAGCCCATTTATTCGCCTGAATGACGAACAGCTCATTTTACTTAATGTGCTGGAACGCAAATTTGTATTTTTTGGGGTGATATTCTGGCCTCAGGATTTTTACCTGTTTGTACTGGCCATGTTAACCTTTATGGTTTTCATTGTGTTGTTTACCGTCATTTTTGGCCGCGTTTGGTGCGGCTGGGCCTGTCCGCAAACCATTTTTATGGAAATGGTTTTTCGTAAAATCGAGAACTGGGTGGAAGGCGATCATATCAAACAGAAAAAGCTGAATGAAGGACCGCTCACTCTGGAAAAAGTGGCCAAAAAAACATTGAAACACGGCATCTTCATCCTGATCTCGTTCTTTATTGCCAATATTTTTCTGGCCTATATCATCGGTTCGCAGGAACTGCTAAAGATCATTACCGAACCTTTTAGCATGCACCTGACCGGTTTTATCTCCATTTGGATCTTTACCGGCATTTTTTACCTGGTGTTTGCACGGGTGCGGGAGTTGGTATGTACCGTTATTTGCCCTTATGGCCGTTTGCAGGGCGTTTTGCTCGACAACCAGAGCATGGTGGTAGCTTATG
Source organism: Daejeonella sp. (assembly GCA_035631395.1). Lineage (GTDB taxonomy): Bacteria > Bacteroidota > Bacteroidia > Sphingobacteriales > Sphingobacteriaceae > Daejeonella. The sequence goes on from DASQIU010000152.1 coordinate 11,608, forward strand.
ATTACGAGCGTGGTGAACCGCGGGGACATCTTAAAAAGAACGAGCACAGCGAAACCGGCGATTGTATCGACTGTAAATTATGCGTACAGGTTTGCCCTACCGGGATTGATATCCGCAACGGAACTCAGTTGGAATGCATTAATTGCACCGCCTGTATTGATGCCTGCGACATGGTGATGGAGAAAATTCATCGTCCTTTACGTTTGATCGGTTTTAAATCGGAAGAGCAGATCAAAACCCGGCAGCCTTTCAAATTCAATAAACGCATTTATGCTTATTCGGGCGTTTTATTGATCCTGATCAGTGTGCTCAGCTTTTTATTGATCAGTAGGGCGGATATAGAAACTACGGTATTGCGTGCCGGCGGAACTTTATATCAGCTGCGGGATAACGGAACGGTGAGCAATTTATACAACGCTGAACTGGTGAATAAAACCGGACAAACCCTCGGTTTTGAACTGAAACCGGAAGATCCGGATATGCAGATCCAGTTTATCCGCCAGGAAAACAGTTTGCCAAAAGGAACCAGTGTGAAATTAACCTTTTTTGTGATCCGGCCTCAAAAAGGAATTGAGCAATATAAATCAGAAATTGGCCTGCAGGTTATTTCCGATGGCAAGCTGATCAGCCGGGTAAAAACTAATTTTATAGCACCGCCAAAAATGTAAATTATGAACTGGGGAACTAAAATATGTATCGGTTTGGGTTTGTTTATGTCCTTCATCATTACGCTGGCCGTATTGATGATGCGCAGCAGCTCAGACGATCTGGTAGAGTCTGATTATTACGAAAAAGGAATCGCCTATGATCAGGATTATAATCGCAAAAAACAGGTAGAAGAGGATCAGGCTCAACCGAAACTGGAAATTAAAGATCATGTTTTACAGGTCACTTTTACCCAGCCGGCGGTAGGGCAGGTTCGCTTTAAACATTCTTCTGATAAAAAGTTTGATACCCAGATGGATTTTCAGAGCCAGGGTAAGCTGGTCGAACTTCCGCTTAAAGATATCCGTAGTGGGCAATGGCGCCTGATCTTTGAATGGCAGAGCAACGGAAAAAATTACCTCTTTGAAAAAGAAATGTTCATTTCGGCAGCCGACCATATTACCGTAAAATAAACGCTATGCTATAGTTATGAACCCCAACGAACTCGCCTTTTTTACCGGATTATTTGGCAGCATCCATTGCATCGGCATGTGCGGACCTTTGGCTTTTGCGGTGCCCTCATTCCACCCAAACCGCTGGCTGGTAGTTTTGGATAAACTGGTTTATAATCTGGGGCGTACGGTATCATACATCTTGCTTGGGGTTCTTATTGGCTTTGCCGGCAGAGAATTATGGCTTTCGGGAATGCAGCAAACTATTAGTGTTTTAACCGGATTGCTGATTATTCTGGCCGCTTTTTCGCGTTTATTGAAAATTTCCATAGGCCGGGGGAAACTGGCCGGAAAGATCATGCAGCCTTTTAACCAATTGCTGGCTTATGCCCTGCAAAACCGGGCCGGACATCTCATCGTCGGCCTGCTAAATGGTTTTTTGCCCTGCGGTTTTGTATATCTGGCCCTGGCCGGAGCTTTAAATACTGGCAATGTGCTGGCCTCGGCCCAATATATGTTCTGGTTTGGCATGGGCACGCTGCCCTTAATGTTAGCCGCCATGATCAGCACCGGACTGGCCGGTCCTATCTTCCGCCGCCGCATCAATGCCGCTATGCCTTACCTGATGATCTGCCTGGGCTTATGGTTTGTGCTGCGGGGCCTAAACCTGGATATCCCTTACCTCAGCCCCACCCCCGGAAAAGAAGGGGTAGCGGTTTGTGAGTAGGGTTTGTTTATAACCTGCCTTTTGATTATTGATGGAATTTGAAAATGGTTAAAACCATTAAAATACGATGATTGCATATTCATAGCCCACGAATTAATTCGTGGGCTATGAATAGAAACTCAAGTTTGCGAACCGTTTTAACGGTTTTTGAATTGACAATGTATGTTTTGACGTGAAGCTAATCTTGCATACATGGGTAATTAATAACCCTCAGTCATTACAGGCTCCTTTTGTGGTACTGGTTCCGGGCTATTTTTTCTCTTAATAAGATTGCTCACTCTGAACATTAAAAATATGCTAATAGCAGAGATAAAAACAATCACGTAGCCAACGGTATCATAATTCTCCAGCGGACTAATCGTGTCTTTTTGAACCACAATCATGCCTGCTACCGCGGCAGCAATGCCACCTGCAACCTGCTGCAATGAAGCATTAATACTCATAAATGCGCCCCGGTCTGATGTTTCAGGAATTGCACTGGTTAATGCAGTTGAGGGTATCATTCTGCTCATAATTCCCATCATCATTAATATATTGAAGATTATGACCACCCAGAATGGTGTTGCCGAAAGATTTGTATAAAGCACGCACATGATCATCATCCATACAGAGGCCACTCCAAACAATTTGAATTTATCGATCTTGTCACTTATCCGCCCAACCAGTGGCATAATGATTAAAGAACTTAGCCCTGAAATCATAAATAACATGGGCAATTGTTTCGTGGTAATGTGCAAGTTGTTGATAGCGAAGGCGCTTCCGAAAGGCATCATCATAAAGCCGCCAATAGAAAGCAGGGCTGTTGACGTAAATCCTATCCTGTAATCGCGTTTAGAGAGTGTTAGCTTTAAATGTCTGAATGCTGATTTTTCCAATTGTTCTGTGAGGTGTTTGTTGATCGGTTTCAATTTAAGGCCAATAAATATGGCTATGAAGATTGCCAGTCCGGCGACCATCAAAAACGGAGCTTCCCAACCCCAGATATTGGCTAAATACAAGCCAATGGGTACTCCCAACACCTGACTTGCGCCAAAACCCATCTGCACAAAGCCCATTACCCGTCCGCGTTGCTGCAATGCAAAAAGATCTGTAATGATAGCCATAGAAATTGATCCGATCACCCCTCCAAACAAGCCGGTAATAATGCGGGCAGCAACCAATTCGGCATAAGAATGGGCAAAACCACAAAATATCGTTCCGGCAATAAAGCCTATGTAAAAGAACAAGAGTAATTTTTTTCGGTCAAAACGGTCTGCAAAACCGGCAGTAAGTAATCCTGAAATTCCGGCGCTGAAGGCATAAGCTGAAACAGCGATCCCAAAGCCTGAAGGCTTCAGGCTTAAGGATTTCATCATCATGTCGCCTAATGGCGACATAACCATAAAATCGAGTATCACGGTGAATTGTGTAATTGCCAGAATGAAAATTACAAATTTTTGGTAAGCAGTAAGCGCTGGTATTTCTTTTCCTTTCATAAGAAGATCGTTTTTGTGGTTACTTTATGGGGGCAGGTTTTGCTTTTTTTAGCGGGTAAAAGTATGTGATATTTTATTTAGTTGCATCAACAAAAGACACTTCTGAATTTGTAATTCGGAAGCCTTGTCATAGGGTTTTAATGGTTGACAGAATGCCAACTGTATTCGTATCTTAAGTGAAATAAGATTGAGATGAAAAAGCTAGCAAAAAACAATCAGGCTTATTTATGCAAAGAAATTAGACCGGTTCGCTGGTAAACATACCGATTCAGGAAAAAATTTAAGAGTTTGGAAAACAATAGTCGAAAGTGCTGCCTGGAGAAAAAGTAGTGATGTGTTGAGAGATTTTCCTACGGCCAAGATTATTAAAGGAAACCGGGCCCGATTTAAAATAGTCGGAAATAAATATCGCTTAATCGTTGAGGTGGATTATGATGACCAAATCGTCGAGATTAGATTTATCGGGACCCACTCGGAATATGATGAAATTGATGCGGAAACCATTTGAATCAGATGGGAGATTTTTAAATTCAAAAGAATGCGTGATGAAAAAACCACAATGGTTCTTAATAGAAACTGAGCAAGAGTTTAATGCTGCTGTTGCCAGATATGAGGAAGTTAAATATGCGCCTAAAAGTTCAGAAGAACATAAAGAAAAACTTCTTTTGGTGTACCTTATTTCCCAATATGAGGAAGCAACCAGCACTTTGCCGGATGTTGATCCAATTGAACTAATTAAAATTAGAATGGAAGACTTGGGGTATAAGCCAGTCGATTTGGCAAAAGAGTACGGAGATAAGGGAACAATTAGCAAGGTCTTAAATTATAAACAATCTCTTTCTCTCGCTATGATTAGAAAATTCAGCCGTCTTCTAAATATTCCCGCAGATGAATTGGTGAAGGAATATAATTTAAAGCGAATGGGCGAAGCGGTGTAATTACATGGATACTGTCAGGTTATTGCTAACCCACATTTTTAGCAGTCAATGCCGACAATTTTTTTGCCGGTGGCTGAGCCCCAATAAAATAGCCCACGAATTAACTCGTGGGCTATGATGCTATTAATCGAGGGAATTGCGCCAGTTTTTACACGCTGAGGCAGGATTTTGCTGCCGGCACTTGGTGATGGATTTCTAAAATGAGATTCAATAATTGCTCCAGATCATTCAGAGTGGTAAGCGGATTTTGTATAGTGATTCTTAGCCAAAATTCTCCATCAATTACGGTATTTACAATAAAGAAAGTTCCATCCATTAATAGTTTCTCGGCGATTTCCTTGTTAATCTCATCCGAATTTTCCTCTGTTTTGAGTCGGAAACAAACAATATTACTTTCGGGATCAACCGCTAAATCAAAATTTTCACTGTTGCTAACCGTTGCTGCAAATTCTTTAGCAAGACCATATAACCTGTCTATATGTTGTTTGTAAAGCTCTTCGCCATACAAACGCATAGTGGTATAGGCGTTTAGGATTTGCATAGGTTTGGTACATTCAAAAGTTCGTTTCCCTGAATTGTACCAATCATCCTGGCTCTCTGTATTAAATATGTAATCTGCTTTTTGAGCAAAAGTTCTGCTGGCATATTTTCCATTTTTATAGATCAAAGCGGTAGATAAAGACGGTGCCATCAATAATTTATGGAAATCAAGGATTACCGAGTCGGCTTTTTCAATGCCGGCTAACAAGTGTTTGTAGGTTGGAGAATAGATTGCCGCCGCTCCATGTGCTCCATCTACATGAAACCATATGTTATGCCCGTTTGCCCAATCCCCAATGGCGTTCAGGTCGTCATAAGCTCCTACAGAAGTAGAGCAAGCGCAGCCTATAACGCACATAATTTTTTTGCCTTCTGATAGGGCCTCCTGATACAATTCTTCAAGTAACTCGGTTCTCATCTGAAATTGAACGTTCACAGGCACTTTAATTACATTTAATGGAGATAATCCCAGGATTTTGACGGCTCTCTCAATACTATAATGCGCTTCTCCTGAAACTAAAATGGCCAGATTGGGAAAGTCTTTTTCTTCGAAATTGGTACGGGCAGCTAAAAGGGCTGTGAGGTTGGCCAGGGTTCCCCCCGAGGTTACAATACCTGCAGCCTCGTTCCCAAATCCAAATTTATCTGCCAGATGTTTGGTTACCACTTTCTCAAGAGCGTTGCCCACCATAGCCATTTCATATACCGGAAGACCTTGATTAAGGTAAGCGATAACCATAGAACTCAATGCGGTTACCGGCAGGGTTGTAGCAACCTGATGCCCTAAATATTTGGGGTTATGAAGGTTTAAGGATTTTTCAATTACCGATTTGAAGAGGCTTAGCGGATTAGATAAGGTTGGAGATTCGAAATCTTTCTGCCAAAACTCCAATTGTTTTTCCGGAGTTTCCCAGTTTATTGTTTTTTCATCTTTTAGATCCGTAGAGTCACTGATATGCTTTGCTAACAATTCGATCAGCGCTAAGCCATCCTCTTTAAAATTAGTTGCGGAATAAGCTGTTTTTATTAGGTCTTTCATGGTTTTTTAAACTTGATACACAAAGAAATAAAGTATTATTTATAATAAAAAATGCTTAATTTTCATCAACTTATTCCTAAATAGCATTAATATGGATATTGAAGTACTTAGAAATTTTTTAAGACTAGCAGACACGCTTCATTTTACCAGAGCTTCGGGTAAGGCTTTTATAGCACAATCAGCTTTAAGCAGACAGATTAAGCAACTGGAATCAGAAGTGCAGGCCTCGCTTTTTAAAAGAGACCGGAGAAATGTGGAATTAACGCCTGCCGGCGAATATTTTAAAACAGAAGTTCAAAGGGTGCTCAATCAGCTTGATTACGCCATTACACGTGCACAACAAATGGATAAAGGAGAAGCGGGTGAAATAAGAATAGGTTATACACATTCTGCCATGCAGTCATTTTTACCGGTGTTGATCAAGAGTCTTAATCAACATTTTCCGGCTATTCGAACGGTATTGATAGAAATGGCTAATGTACATCAGGCACTCGCCCTTAGGGATCGAAAAATTGATATCAGCATTTCGCCTAATCCGGTTATTGAAGGGGATGTTAGAAGTAAGGTGCTTGTACAAGATCATTTTGCTATCGTTCTGCCTACAAATCATCCCATAGATCAATCAAATTTTGAAAGTCTTTCTCAGTTCGCCAATGAATCATTCATCCTGCCGCCACGCACAGAGGGCACTTTATATGTTGGGACGATAGAATCTATGTGCATCGATGCAGGTTTTGTGCCCCATATTATTCACGAGACTTCTTATGCCAATACGGGGATCAGGCTTGTTGAAGCAGGAATCGGCATAACGATAGAGCCGGTTTCTGGTTTGGCAGGATATAGTGGTATAAAGTTTATTGAGCTGAAAAATGTTATACAAAAAGCCGAATTAACCATGCTGTGGTTACCTGATTTGGAAGATGAATTTCCAAAGGTTTTTACACTCTTAAATCAGTTTAAATATCGGGAGGAATTATAGACCAGAGGTTTTGAAAATGGTTTAAATCCTAATTGATTATCAGGTTTTAGGGGAATGGGGTTTTGCCGTATAAGCTGGTAAAGAATAGAGTTCTTAGAAAGTAGATTTGGATTTTATTAAATTTGTATTTAAAATGATATCACTATGAATACACTTGTTAAAAAAACGACATCCCTGCGCTTAAACCTGGAATTGTACCAATTGATTGAGCAATTAGCCAAAAGGGAAAACAGAAGCGTGAACAACTATATAGAAACATTGTTGGTTAAGGCTACGAATTTCGATACTCCGAATGCTGAAACAAGGCAAGCGATTGAAGACTTGAATGCTGAAAAGAAAAGTTTAAAGCGCTATTCAAGTGCAAAAGAGCTTTTGAATGATTTAGATTAAGCATGGGGAAGTATAGCCTGGTTCCTTCTGGAAAGTTCAAAAAAGATATTAAAAAGTATCTCAAAAAAGATAGGGAGCTCAAGGCTATCTATAGGGTCATAGATATTTTGGCAGAGAGCGGTCACTCGGGGATTCCCCCAAATATGAAACCGCATAAGCTTTCGGGCAATTATAGCAGTTTTTGGGAATGTCATGCTCTTTCGGACTTATTGATTATCTGGGAACAGGAAGACGAGCCAATAAACGAAATTTATCTTGTGAGGGTTGGAACGCATTCCGAACTTTTAGGATGACTGTGGGGGGATTATACTCTTCAAAATGGCAGTGTACAGCCTCTTTGATATTGGCTTTCAACTCCTCTAGGGGCCCCATCGGTACAGCCGATAGTCTATCCCGCCTCTCCCCTTAACGCACAAATTTTCTGATAAATAGCCGTAGTAACCGGGCCTGGTTTTCCATCACCAATGGTCAGGCCGTCAATTTGAAGCACGGGTAATACGTTTTTGGTTGTACTGGTTATAAAAGCCTCCTTTATGTCTTTTAATTCATTTAAATGGATTTCACTTTCCAGAACTGTGAATTCTTTCAAACTGAGTATTTTTTTTCGGGTGATTCCTTTTAAAATATTTTCAGATGGAGTAATCACTTCCTCATCATGAGTAACCATGAAAAAATTAGCCCGCGGGCATTCGGTTATTATTCCCTGATGATGGTACAAAATATCATCCGCCTGCTTTTCTTTGAGCAGCGGTTGCAGGTAAATTGCCTGTAAATAATCAATCGTTTTTACGTCCGACAATTGCCTTTGATGGCCGTAAGACATCAGCCGGATGCCTTTTTCAAAACTTTCTTTATTAAACCCGAAAGGATTTTGTTCAATGACAACATTTGGTTTGCCAATAGAATATCCATCACCGGAATATCCTCCGGTAATGGTGATACGAATGCCGGAATCCGGCAGATCATTTTTTTGTATAAGTTGATAAATAAGTTCTTTGAGCTGATCGCTGTTGTGCTCAAAGGTGAGTCTCATTTTTTCTGCGGAATAATACAGCCTTGCTAAATGTTCATCCAGGAAAACAGGCTGATATTGAATTGTTCTGAAATAGTCAAAAATGCCATAGCCCCGCTGTATGGAAAGGTCGTTCATCCGGATAGTGGCTTCATTCTTTGGAACAAATTCACCATTAATAATTGCATATTCAGTGCTCATTCTTTTATGCTGTTTTAATCATGTTTTGGGTTATTTCCGAAAACGGTTATATTTTTTCATTAAGGGAATGACTTTCTCCAGCGGCAGTGCTTCTGCTTGATGACCATCTTTTCCCGTAATGGTGCTTGCTGCAAAAAGGGAATTAACAATCGCCTCCTCCGTGGCCTCAATGGTAGCCATAAATAAAGGCGACATTTCATCGTTTTGCAATACCGGAATATTCATCACCGGTTCTTTGGCTGCATGAGGAATTGTTGCGCCTTTGGCTGTGGAGAATGCGATGACATAATCACCGCTGCCATTGGAAGCAATGCCACCCGTTTTTGCCATGCCCATCATGGCTCTTTTCGCGAGTCGCATCAAATTGCGATGGTCCAGGGGCGCATCTGTTGCTACTATCATCATACAGGAGCCATCTACATTATTTAAAAGCTGATTGCTGAAACTGAATTTTCCGAGTTCTGCACCTACAGGCACTCCGTCAATCTGTAAAACACCGCCAAAATTTGTTTGTACCAATACGCCGATGGTATAGCCACCCAGACTTGCCGGTAATTTCCGGGAAGCGGTACCAATTCCTCCTTTGAAACCAAAACACACCGTACCCGTTCCTGCTCCTACGGTTCCTTCTTCAACCGGCCCTTCTTTCGCATTTTTAATCGCCAAAAGCACATCCTCTTTGGTGACGTGTTGTCCGCGTATGTCATTCAAATAACCATCATTGGTTTCGCCTACTACGGCATTCACCGATGCTGCCTTTTCATTTCCCTGCTGTTGTAAAGTATAAGATATCAGCGCATCCATCCCCGTAGCCACATTCAGTGTGTTGGTTAAAATGATGGGAGTTTCCAGATTGCCCAGTTCATTTACCTGGGTGCTGCCTGCCAGTTTACCAAAACCGTTTCCAATATAAATGGCAGCCGGAGCTTTTTGCTGGAAAATATTACCCGGATAGGGAATAATGGCTGTAACACCGGTGCGAACAGAATCTCCTTTTACAAGCGTAACCTGGCCCACTTGTAAACCTTTTACATCTGTAATAGCATTCCATTTACCGGTTTGCATCACACCAATTTGAATATCATAATCTCTTGCTCGTTTTTTTGTCTGCGATTTTACGATGAGGGGAATCAATAAAAGGAGGAAGCAAATTTTTTTAAGCATATGCAATAATATTCTTTTGGAGGAAAGTACAACTCATAATCGTTATTTCCAATTGGTTAATTGCAATCCTATGCAGACGGTTTATTGCACTGGTCTAGCATTCTAAACCCGATTGGAATGGAAAACCCGGAATGAAGCCCAGGCGCTTAGGCTGGCGGAATGAGGATTTGGAATGGAAAGCGGGGCTGGCGGAGCCGAAGAGTGTGGGGTACTGCTTTTCTAAATACTCTTTTTACTTGATTGGAGCTTGTTTTTTGGAGAAAGTGAAGACCGCCGGATTAATTTTAAACATCATGCTTTTGCAAAAGGTGATAGCTCTTACCTTAGGCCAAAGAAAATTGATATTCGGTGCATCAATGAAACTTCATATTATTGAGAACTAAAATTGAGAAAACATGTGTGCAAAAGCAACCATAAATAGAGAAGACATAACTTATGAGAGTTTACTAAAAGGAAACAAGGAATGGGTGGCCGAAACTTTGGCTGAAGATCCGGATTTCTTTGACAAGCTGTCGCGGGGCCAGAAACCACCCATTTTATGGATCGGTTGTTCCGATAGCCGGGTGCCGGCTAATCAGATTACCAAAACTAATCCGGGCGACATTTTTGTACACCGCAATATTGCCAATGTGGTGGTGCATACCGATATGAATATGCTTAGCGTATTGGATTATTCAGTGAATGTGCTCAATGTAAAGCATGTAATTGTTTGTGGTCATTATGGCTGCGGCGGTGTGCAGGCTGCGTTGGGCAATAAGCAGGTGGGCTTAATTGATAACTGGCTGCGGAACATCAGAGATACTTATCAATCGCATGAGAAGGAATTGAGTACGATCAAAAATCCTCAGGCTAAATTTGACCGCCTGGTGGAGCTAAATGCCATAGAAGGCGCCCGGAACATCATGAAAACCTCTATTGTGCAAAATGCCTGGGCCAACGGACAAGATTTGGCGGTGCATGCCTGGGTATATAGTTTACAAACCGGATTGATCAAGGATCTGGAAGTTTCATGTACCAGTATTGATGATCTGTCGCCGGTTTTTAAAATGCTTTAATTTTTAGTTTTATGCTTCATCCATCGGATGAACTTGATTAAAACCATTACTTATACGATATTACAAATTATAGCCCACGAATTAACTCGTGGGCTATAAACCCGATTATTCTGCTGTAGTTGGATCAATAATTGTTGTGACCCGGCTTACTGAGTTTGCTGGAAAACCGCCTTGTTTTGCATGCTCATGTATCATTTCCTCATTGGCGGCATTGTAAATGCAATAGATTTTGTCGCCTGTTACATAACTGTGAACCCATTGTATTTCTGGTCCCATTTTTCTTAAAACCCCGCAGGAGGTTTGAGAAATGGCTTTTAGCTGTTCGGCATTGAGTTTTCCTGCTCCAGGAATTTCTCTTTCAATTACAAATTTTGGCATTTTGTCTGATTTTTATTTATGCTTTAATAGTTTCTAATTTTCTTTTGCAAATGTTTATAAGGCTGCTTGCCTTTATCTTGCAAATAGGCATGATTAGTCAAAACTTTAAAGGGGGGAACAATAGAATCTGGAAATTGTTGGTTGCCGGCGGACTATAGCTCAGGAATTAATTCGTGGTATATATAAATCCAAATCTGAATTGATCAGCTTTAAGGAACGGAATTTTTTAAAGAATTTCGCGAATTGATTTTATGGGACTATGATGCCCAATTTTCTACCAATCCTGCTTCATTCGATTTAATATCTGTAGCCCGATCAATCATCTTTAACTTGCCCAACAGCCAGTAGTTTAAAGGAATAATCAATAAGATAGAAAGTACTAAAATATAGTTGGGTGAGAGAGAATACCCATCATTGGTATCGGTTTTAAAAACCTCGTGTGTTAAATAAAAAAAGCAATTTCCGGCCCAGTGCATCCCGCCGGTAAACCATAAACGCTTGGTAAGCAGCAATGGAATAACATATATAACACCCAACAAGAAGAGATATAAATAGGTTTCAAATCCTTCGCCCAGCCGGTAGATATGGTTCAATACATAGATGCTTGCAGAAATAATTACCAGCAAGCCATTATGCACTTTTCCATGTAAATGTTTAAATACATATCCTCTTGTTAAAATATCTTCAGACACCGAGGCGAAGAAATTGCCAAATACAAAAAGTCCGAAGGAACTTAGAATGACCGAAAGAGTTGGTGTTGAGACTACTTTTTCAATCCCCAGCAAAAGACTAATTGTAAAAGTAAGCTCATATAGAACCAGACCCATCAACATGCCTAAGGCTAAATGTTTCATAAGGAATTTACGGGTATCAAGTCCCCAGGCCGCCATGCCCTGTTTGGTTTGCCATTTGGCGATGATCCAGGCAGCAATGAAAAAGCTGAATTGAAATCCCAGAAATCCTATGGGACTGTTTTTAGAAACAATCATGAATTCGGCGCCATGATACAATGCGAACAGGATGAGGAAACCTATAAGGATAAGGCCTAGCTTTTTCATGGCCGAAAAGTACGGAAAATGACCTTTTTCATTAAAATTTTTTCATAGGCCACGAAATAATTGGCGGCTGAGAAAAAATCCAAAACCCAAAACCGTTTTGAACGGTTTTGGGTTTCAAGAAATGAAAATGTAAAATGCCACATTCATTTAATAAAATTTGGATACATGCCATTTGGGCAACCAAGGAGCGAATGCCTTTGATTAAGCCCAATGTTGAATTGAAGATACATCAAATCCTCAACCAACAGTTGCATGATATAGGGTGCCCGGTTAGAATAATTAATGGAATGCCCGACCATATCCATTGCCTGTTTCTATTAAACCCTCAAAAATCAATTGCTGAAGTAATCAAACAAATCAAAGGAAGCAGTTCACACCTTATTAATCAAAGCAACCTCATATCTGATAAATTTTCCTGGCAAACTGGTTATGCTGCCTATTCTGTTTCAGAGTCTGTTTTAGAAAAAGTGTTTCTATACATCAAAAATCAAAAGGCTCATCATCGAAAAAAATCTTTTCAACAAGAATATGATGAGTTTCTAAAACTTTACGGGTTTGAACCCGAGAATGAGACACCAATCATAGCCCATGAATTAATTCATGGGCTATAATGGTGGCCTTTACCTCGAAACCGTTTTAACGGTTTTTGAATCGCTCTCAAAATATAAATTATACGGGTTCACCAATATGTAATTGAAAATGGTTAAACCATTGCCTATGCGATTATTGTATTTATAGGCCACGAATTAATTGGCGGGCTATGAAAAGGTTCTACCTTGAAAACCGTTTTAACGGCTTTTTGAACCCCTATCCTTCATTATCCTCTGCATACCATTCGGCAAAGCTGCTGTTGGTTTCCCGGAGTTTTAGGCTGTATAATTGGATGTTGGGCGGAAAATGTTCATGGATTCTTTCAACAAAATCCAGTAGCAAGTTTTCACTGCTGGGCTGATAAGGAACCAGTAAGATATTGGTAAAACCCGCCGAAGGAGCAATGGCTTCCCGGTGAGGGCTATTTCCATTCAGCACCAGGGCATGGTCAAAAATATCGATGATTTGTTGTTTGATCAGTTTTTTCAGGTCGCCAAAATCCATCACCATGCCGTTTTTGGAGTGCAGCTCTTCGTTCCTGACTTTGCCCCTGAGGGTTACTTTTAGGCAATAGGAATGGCCATGGATTTGGGCGCATTTCCCATCATGATTATATAGGGCATGGGCCATTTCAAAGTTAAATTCTTTGGTAATTCGGAGGATGTTCATTATTTGTGTTTTATCCGGCCATGCTAAATAGCTGGGTTTCGGGCTGGTTGGCCCAAAGCCGGGCATCCAGGGCCATGCAGATATTTCTTAAGAAACGCTTGCCGGCGGGCAGTACTTCCATACTGTCTCTGTTCAGGCGAATCAAGCCATCTTCTTCCATGAGTTTTAGGCGCTCCAGGGAATCATGCAGGGCAGCGCATTGTTCTTCCGGCTTGTTCCATTTGGTTTTACCCTGGCACATCAGATTCAGAATATGTTTGCGGATAATCAGATCTTCCGAACTTAAGGTATGGCCTTTAAAAACCGGGATAATCCCACGATTTATCAGATCCTGGTACTCCTCTACTTTTTTTACGTTTTGGGCAAAGCCAAACCAGGTATCGCTGATGGAAGAAACGCCCAAGCCGATCATCAATTGAGTATACTGATGGGTATAGCCCATGAAATTTCGGTGCAGTTTTCCTGTTTTTTCGGCCTGGTATAAGCTGTCGCTTGGAAGGGCAAAATGGTCCATGCCAATTTCTTCATAGCCCATGCCGGTAAATAAGTCCCTTCCGGTTTCATAAAGTTCCTGCTTTTGTGCCGGTGTAGGCAGATCAGCTTCCGTATAGCGGCGTTGGCCGGGTTTAACCCAAGGTACGTGGGCATAACTATAAAATGCAATCCGGTCGGGCATTAACAGTTCCACCTTCCGGATGGTTTCTACCAAACCGCTTTGGGTTTGCAGGGGCAGTCCGTAAATCAAATCAAAATTGATGGAATGATAGCCAATTTGTCGGGCCAGATCGTTTACCTTTTTTACCTGCTCAAAGCTTTGGATGCGGTTGATGATGAGCTGTACTCTGGGATCAAAGTCCTGAATACCCAAACTCAGCCGGCGAAAACCAAGACCGTATAAACTGCGCAGATGTGCTTCGGTGGTATTATTGGGATGAGCCTCAAAACTAAACTCGGCTTCCGGGTGAAAGTCTGAATCCCGGGTTAATCCATTGATCAGTTTTTCCAGATTTTCAGGGCTGAAAAAAGTGGGTGTTCCGCCGCCTAAGTGAATTTCTTTGATCAGCGGCCGATTGCCAAAAACCTCCCGGTAAAGCTCCCATTCTTTTAAAACTGCCGTGATATAAGGATCTTCTACTCCATGGTTTTTGGTAATGCGGGTATTGCAGCCACAATAGGTACAGAGGCTTTCGCAATAGGGCAGATGGATATACAGGCTGATGCCGTTTTGGCTATTGCTTTGATGAAATGAAAAACGGGTGGATTCTTTCCAGCTCTCTAAATCGAAGCTATCGGCATCCCAATAGGGAACCGTGGGATAACTGGTATAGCGAGGAGCCGGAACGTGGTATTTATCAATTAAATGTTGCTGATTCATGATTATGGCCAGGAAATTTCAGAATTGGATTGAGGTTTTGGGCGGCAGGATTTGGAGCAGGCGCAAGCCGAACCATTGCATTTATTTACTTGCCAGTTATCCAGGTTTTGGATAGCCTGGTTGGCAATTTCTTGTAAAGCTTCGTTGGTTAAAAAGGCCTGATGTGGCGAAACGATGACATTAGGCAGGGATAAGAGTTCACTTAAAATTGGATCTTTCTGTGTATCGGCGCTATGGTCGGCAAAAAACAGATTCTTTTCAAACTCATAAACATCCAGACCCAGGTAACCGATTTTGCCGCTATGCAAAGCTGGCAGTAGGTCGGTGGAGTGGATAATGGCGCCCCGGCTGGTATTGATCAGCATCACTCCGTTTTTCATTTTGGCGATGCTTTGCTGATTGATCAGGTGGTGGGTTTCTTCAGTAAGCGGTAGATGCAGGGAAATAATATCAGATTCTTGTAGCAGGGTATCCAAATCCACCTGTTTTACACCGGGTATTCGGGTAGAAAGTTTATCGAAACCTAAAATGCGGCAGCCCAGTCCTTTGAAAATAGAGGCTGCGGCTGTGCCGATATAACCCAGACCCAGCAAGCCAACGGTTTTTCCGTAAAAATTAAAGCCAAGATGTTGATCGATGCGAAAATCAAATTGCCGGCTGCTGTTAGCGGTTGGCACTATTTTACGACTCAGGGCCATGGCCAAAGTTACCGCCTGCTCGGCAATGGCCTGCGGCGAATAATTGGGCACATTGGCAATCTTCATGTTCCGCAGGGCGGCAGCTTCTGCATCGATATGATCGGTTCCGGAAGAACGGGTACAGATATATTTAATGCCCAGATCGGCCAATTTATGGATCACCGGAGCCGAAAGGTCATCGTTTACAAACACCAATACCGCGTCTTTGCCTTCGGCATAAACTGCAGTTTCCAAGCTCAGTGGATTGGAGATCAGGGTAATATCATGCCTTTTCTGATTGGCTTTGGCCAGAAACTCCTTTTCGAACTTTTTGATGCTATAGGCAACAACTTTCATGGGTATGAAATTTAATCTCAAAAGTACCCATCGCCTGTTATGCCCCTAATGAGCCTTGTCAGGAAGAAATGTGATGCTCATCAGTTTTTCATTTTGGCTAGTTTGGTCGTATCCAGCAATTGAATCAAGCTTCCTTTCTTCTCAATCAGTCCTTCTTCTTTAAAATCGCTTAAAGTACGGCTAACCGTTTCGGTAGCCATGCCCGACATAGCGGCCAGATCTTCGCGGGAGATACGTACTGAGTTGCCGGAGTCTTGCTTCACCAAGCGCAAAAGAATGCCAGCCATCCGTTTTCTTACCGAATGATAAGCCAATTGCAGCAATTGCTCTTCTTTTTCGAGCAGGTTGTTAGAGATTATGCGGATAAATTTCTGGCTGATATCGGTATAATTATTCAGCAACTGCTCTACCAGACTTTTGGGTAACAGGCAGAGGGTGGTATCTTCCGTCGCTTCGGCCGTTTCGGCGTAAGGCTCGTTCAGCAGCATGGCATGAATGCCCAGATATTCTTCGGGCCCATATAAACCGGTTAACAGTTCCCGCCCGTCTTCACTTAATTTCAGGGTTTTTACCCGTCCGCTTAAAATCAGGTAAATGCCTTGCGAAGGGTCACCATCGTAATAAATGATCTGTTTCTTTTTAACATGACGGATTTTGCGGGATTCAATAGCTTTTTGCAATTCCTGCATGCCGTCCTTGTGTTGCACCAGGTTTTGGATGCTTTCAAAGGATTTGCTGTAGAAAGCCTCCGCTTTTAATTTTTTTTTCAGCCGACTTTCAATGGAGTTCAGTAGTTCTATTTCGTCAAAAGGTTTGGTCAGATAATCATCGGCGCCCATTTCCATGCCCTTTCGCATATCCATCCGTTCGGCCTTGGCCGTCATGAAAATAAAAGGAATATTGGCCGTTTCCGGATTTTTGCCCAAAAGATATAATACCCCATAACCATCTAGCTCAGGCATCATGATATCACATAAAATCAGATCGGGGATTTGCTGCTGGGCCATTTCTACGCCGGCTTTCCCGTTGGTGGCTTGCGAAACGGTGTAGTTGGCTAATTCTAAAATTTCAGCAGTGCTTTCCCGTATATCGTCGTTATCTTCAATGATCAATATCTTTTTTTTCATGCTTTATTGGGGAAAGAAAGGGTTAAAATGGTTTCCTGGTTGATGATGCTTTCCAAAGATACTTTTCCATGCATCAGATTGGTATAACGGGCTACAATGTTTAAGCCCAGTCCGGTTCCGGGAATATTTCCGGTATTCACCGCTCTGAAGAAAGGTTTGAACAGATGTTTATGGTCGGCATCAGGGATCCCGATACCATTATCTTTGATGATGATGATGGTCTCCTGCTCGTTAATTTCGGTATTGAATTCGATGAAAGTATTTTCGCCCGAATATTTGATCGCGTTAGCAATTAAGTTAATGATACAGTTTCTCAGGAGGTGCTGGTCTAAATAAACCATGCTGTGGGTTCCTGTATGCTGATAAATGATGTTCTGGTTTTGCTTGGCCACCAGCTGCATTTCTTCGGTAATCTCTTCCGATAATTTGACCAGATCAAAATGACTGAAAGAGGCTTCAGTTTTGCCGGCTTCCAGGCGTTCCAGGGATAAGAAATCATTCAGTATGGCCGTTAAATTGCCCACCGAATTTTTGATCTTATTGACGTGTTTGGTGATGTTTTCCCGGTCCAGTTGTTGGGCATATTTTTCAATTAGCGAAGCCGAAAGTTGAACCGAGCTTAAAGGCGTGCGGAACTCGTGCGAAGCCATGGATACAAAGCGGCTTTTGAGCTGATTGAGTTCCTGTTCTTTTTTTAGGGTTTGGCTGACTTCTTCTTTGGCCTTTTCTAAGGCTAAAACGGTGTTATTGAGTGATTTGGTTCGCTCTTCCACCAGCTCCTCTAGATGCAGGGTATGCTCATGCAGACGTTCTTCAGCTTCCTTTTCCCGGCTCAAATCATGAATAAAACCTGTAAAGATTTTGCGACCCGAGAACTGTACTTCGCTAACTGCCAGCCGGAAAGGAAAGGTGGTGCCGTCTTTTCGTAAACCGGTTACTTCACGGCCGATGCCAATAATATGAGCCTGGCTGGTTCGCTGATAACGGGCAATATATTCATCATGCTCACTCCGGTAGGGTTGGGGCATCAGCATGGAAATATTATTGCCCAACACTTCTTTCGGAGTATAACCAAATAATTTGCAGGCTGCCGGATTGATTGATTCCACTAGTCCGCGGTTATCAATAGTGATAATGCCGTCGATGGCATTTTCAATGATGGCATTTAAAAGGGCAACTTGTTCCATGTGGCGCTAAAATACCTAAAATAAGCAGATTCTGTGTCAGAAAATGCACATAAACGGCCTCCACCAATAGACGAACGATCCTGTTCACTCTATGGTTCGACAGGCTCACCATGACGCTCGAAAGTGGACTATGGCAGAATGTGAGCTAAAATCAAAGGTTTGAACTTGAGAGAGCACTATCCCATCGTCACACTGAGCTTGTCGAAGTGTGAAACCTGGATGCGCAATTTGTTTTACTCTACTGTTCGACACTCACCATGACTCGAAAGTGGACTATGGCAAAAGTGTGAGCTAAATCAAAGGTTTGAACTTGGGTTAGCGCTATCCATTCGTCATACTGAGCTTGGCGAAGTGTGAATATATGGATGCGAATCTACTTCAATAAAAATGTCCTTACCCAACCGGCTAATTCCTTTTTGGCCTCTTCCGAGTAAGGGCGGTTTCTGTTGGGCCCATCGTAACATAATTCGGCCATCTTAAAACTATGGTTGGCTCCGCCAATGGTTTTGGTTTGGATATTGGCCGGGTACCCATCTGGGAAATAGCTGTTTAAAGTGGCGATGCTGTTTTGCGGAGACACCAAGGCATCGTTTTCGGCAAACATCAGCAGCAGGGGCTTTTTAATATTGCTGAGATATTGTGCCGGCTCAAAACTGCGAATTACATTAAGTTGCCACCAATCTTCTTTTAAAGGAAGCAGAGAAGTGATAAAATATTCCAAATTTACTCTATTGCGGGCTCTTTCACGAGCTTTTTCTGGCCCCAATTTTTCTTTGCACATCAACATGCTGGTATAGTCATTAATGATCTGTTCTTTCACATTGAACGTGGGGCCGGCCATAGAAACGCCTCCGGAAAAGGTTTCCGGATATTTGGCCAAACAAATTTGAGTGATCCATCCGCCCTGACTATGGCCGATTATGGCAATCCGGCTGCTGTCTATATAAGGTAAGGATTTCAGGTAATCAGCTGCCGCTTTCACATCTTCGGCTCTTTGCTCAAAGCTGGTGTTGTACCACTTGCCGTCTGATTTTCCGACACCTCTTTTATCAAAATATAAAATGGCAATGCTGTCTGTGGGTAAGTTTTGCTCCAATAAAGAATCTAAAAATCGGTAATAAGAGTTGGTATAAGACGATTGGCTTCCGGAACCTACACAAAAAATGATAACCGGTATTTTTCCGCTGATATGCTGGGGGGTAATTAACTGGCCGCTTAAAGTATACTCTCCACTTTTAAATGTGATGGGCTCGCCCTTACTCTTATAACCACTTGCGTACTGACTTTCAATTTTTCCGAAAAACAAGATGGGATGTATAAAATGCGCATATACAGTCAGAATAGCGATGACAATGAAGATACTGAGCAATGTTTTTCGGAATGTTCTCATGCTTTTGAGGTTTTAAAAAGCCTTTTAAAAAAGCCAGTTTTAAATATATAGAAACAGGTGAGAAAGTAAGTGTTTTTGGTAAAATTTTTCTCCTTTCAGGTAAATTATGTTTTATAGTTCTGAGTGTGACCTGTGTCATATTTTGGATAAGAGAATATATTCTTCTTTGCGGGGTCAATTTAATTCTATGAGTCATACTTTTCATATCCCTGTGCTGGGCCTGGCATTTTCTATTGATACGCCTTTAAAAGTTGCCCGTTATGGTATTTCTTCAGTAGTTTCTATTGTGGATGATATATTGATAGAGCGCATGCGAAAATTTCACAGTGAAAAAGCCGGTGAAATTTTTACCCCAATTCACCAAGATGAGCCTCATTTCCGCTCTCGTCGTATTACAGCCTATTTAAATCTGCTGCAAAAAATAGTTGATCGTCAGTTTGAAAAACTACGACAGGAACCTTTTATCCCGGGAACGGATATTAGCCGTTATTTTAATTTGTTGCCTGATCATTCGATTCTAAAGCAGCAGTATCAGCAAATGCTAAAAATGCCTGAAGGTCCGTTGAAAAGCTGGCAGCAGAACCGTTTGCGGCAGGAACTGAAAAAAGGTTTTATCGATGTAAATATCATGTCTAAAGTAGACCGGATGATTTTAAACGAAGAGGGGCAGATGCAGGAAGATCAACTAAGTGATGCTTTGGCTGCTTTGCAAGGTTTTGCCTTGAGCCAGCTGGATTCTTCCTTGATCTTATCGGCCGGAATGAATCCGCGTTTGTATAGCTATCTGGAAAATTTCCCTGACTTTTTCCCGGACGAGCATGGGCAAATCAAAAAACGGGTTATTTTAAAAGTAAGCGATTTTCGTTCGGCCTTTATCCAGGCAAAATTCCTGGCTAAAAAGGGGATCTGGGTTTCCGAATTCCGTATAGAATCGGGCTTAAATTGTGGAGGGCATGCGTTTGCTACTGAAGGTTATTTGCTGGGGCCCATTTTGGAAGAGTTTAAAAACCGGAAACCGGAAATGCTTACCGAGTTGTTTGCGATCTACCGGGAAGCTTTGGCGATTAAAAATGTGCCCATTGCCGATCAGCCGGCCATGAAAATTAGTGTTCAGGGAGGAATTGGAACCGCTCAGGAGAATAATTTCCTGTTAAGTTATTATCAGTTGGATGCTACCGGCTGGGGAAGTCCGTTTTTGCTGGTTCCGGAAGCCACTAATGTGGATCAGGAAACCCTGGAGTCATTGGCTACGGCCAGGCACGATGATTTTTATATCAGCCGGTCTTCTCCTTTGGGAATTCCTTTCAATAATTTCCGGAAAAGTACCGCCGAAAAATTGCGCCTGGAACGGATTGCTAAAGGTAGGCCGGGAAGTCCCTGCACCAAGAAATACCTGGTGTCGAACACCGAATTTACCAGTGAACCTATTTGTACGGCTTCCAGAGAATATCAGAATCTGAAAATTAAAGAGCTGCAGGAAGCCAATTTGCCCGCCGAACAATTTCAGCAGCGTTTTGAGGAGATCACCGAAAAGGTATGCCTGTGCGAAGGTCTGGCTACATCGGCTTATTTAAAAAATGATATTGCCAAAGCTCGGGAAAATAAGGCGGTGGCTATTTGTCCCGGTCCTAATCTGGCTTGGTTTTCCGGCAGTTTTTCTTTGGATGAGATGATTCATCATATTTATGGGAAACTGAATTTGTTGAATTCAGAAAATCGCTCCAATTTGTTTATTAACGAACTGGATCTTTATTTAAAGTATTTTAAGGAGGAGGTTAGTCAGCATTTAAATCAGGTTAATGATAAAAAGAATAAATATCTGATCCGGTTTAAAGAGCAATTGAATCAGGGGATTTCTTATTATAAACAGTTAATTCCGCAACTGACAGATCAGACCGAACTTTATCGCAAAAAAATGCTGGAGGAATTGCAGGCCATTGAGCAAAAGTTGAATACCTTGCAAATAGCCAATTAAAAAGAATAAAACTCTCACCAGCGCAGGCGGTATCGTTTGCGCTGGTTTTAAAAAAGACACGGATTCTGTGAATTAGGCGAATTGCCATGAATTGAATGCTCAAATCAATGCATTCTAAGAAAAACGAATTACGAATTTCACGATTGGGCGAATTCTCCCGAATTGACTGCTCGAATTACCCAATCAACACATCCCCGGATCAACAAAATACAAACGACAGACGAAGGAAGAAAAACGATTAAAGAGTACGAATTCCACGAATTGCCGCAGATTATTGTAGAGAAGGCCGAAAAACGAAGAGGACAGAAAACGATTTTAGTTCATCTGCCTAATCAGGTTTATCAGTTCATCTACCGGTAAAGGCTTGCTTAAAATTGTTTTAACGTATTTATTACTTTGGGCTTTTTGTAAATCGTAAGGGTCTAAGGTTGAAGAAAGCAGGATAATGCAGGTATTATTTTTAACCTGATCGGGCATCAAATCATAAACGTTTAAGAAGTCGAACCCGTCCATTTCGGGCATTCGCACATCCAACAAGATAATCAGTCCATCCGACAGATTATTTTGGTGATTTTTTAGCCACTCTAAGCCACTGGCAGCACTATTAGCCAGGTAAATATCAGCCGATTGCAACTGGTTTTTTAATAATAAAGCACTTACAGGCAGGTCTATCTGGCTGTCGTCAATGATTAATATTTTTTGCTTTATTTCTGTCATCTGACCGGAACAGTACCTCTTCTATGGTTTTGGGAAACGCATAATCAGAGCGGAAGTTTTGAAAAAAGATTTTTTCCTCTTAAAAGGATAACTCCTTAATCAGATTTAGGTTTTTTGAGTGGTTGATCTAACGGGTTTTTCTTGCAGATTTTATTTTCTCGTAGAAACGCAAGATGGAGTTTTTGCAGACGACCGGTTACCGCTCGCTCTAGTTGTATTACCGCAGGGAAAAACCATTTAACCGGAGTATGATTTTAGACTGCTTTTATTATCGAACTCCGGTTAATAGGAATTAAATTAAATGGAGTTAAAACAAATCCGGCACCGGGGTTCATAACTTTCTTTTTCGCCCAGTAAAATTTTGGCTTCGCTGGCTACTGTGCGGTATGAATAAGTAGCCGGAGCGCCACATTGTACACAAACCGCATGCACTTTGGTTACCAGTTCAGCAATAGACATTAAGGCGGGCATGGGGCCAAAGGGGTTTCCCTGAAAATCCATATCCAGTCCGGCAATAATTACCCGGATGCCTCTGTTAGCCAGTTGGTTGCAAACCTCAGGGAGCCCATCGTCAAAAAATTGAGCTTCATCAATTCCAACTACCTGGGTATGGGTGCCCAGTAGCAGAATGGCTGATGAGCTTTCTACCGGAGTAGATTGGATAGAGTTTTGGTCGTGAGATACTACCGCTGTTTCATCATAGCGTTGATCTGTATGGGGTTTAAAGATTTCTACATTGAGTTTGGCAATTTGAGCCCGGCGCAAACGCCGGATCAGTTCTTCGGTTTTTCCCGAAAACATTGATCCACAAATTACCTCTATGCTTCCCCCCAGTTCTTTTCTACGCTTAAAATTATGTTCGCTAAACAGCATGTTCTATTTTCTGAATTTTTCCGGCGGCTAATATCCGCAATTCATCAGATAAATCAACGTGATGTGGAGAAAGCGCTTTACATTATTCAGTCGGGGGAATGGATAATTGTCTTTATCTTTACCGGGCGGTAAATATGTGTTTTAAGCGTTTTTATCCGGTTAAATCGGTTAAACACTGTTAATTATTTATGATGATGAACAAGAAAATTATTTTCCAAAAAATTGGAGGCATCCTAACGGAGATCAATGAACAATATCAGTACCTGTCTGGTAATATGGAAAGTATTAACGATTTGGAACTGGAACTTTTTGTTGCCAACGCTAATTTTCTGAGTGAACACGCCATCATCCTGAAAAGAATTAACGAAGCCCAGGCGCCGGTTCAAGAAGCGGTAGCTCCTGTGCAGGTTAAGCCGAAGGACATGCTATCTGCATCTCCGGTTATTGAAACTACCCCCATCAAGCCTTCCTTTGAAGATACGGCAGTATCTCCGGAGCCAGTACGTGAAACAGAGTCTACGTTTGTTTCAACTATACAGGATAAAAAGGAAGAACCGGCTCCGGTTTTTTCAGTTCCTGCTGTAGAGACTGTAAAACCGGTAGAAGCCGTTTCTGAAGCAAAGCCAGTTACTGAATTTGTTGAGACCACAGATCAGGCGCTTGAATATCAGCCAACTAAAAACAATCCAGCGCCCACTCTAAACGATATTTTATCTGAAAAAAACTCACAAAACACTATTTCCCGGCAATATCATAGCCAGTCATCTGATTTAAAAAGCATGGTGAACTTAAATGATAAACTGCTGTTTGTGAAAGACCTGTTTAACGGCTATAGCCTGGCTTATAGCGAGGCCGTTGAGTTAGCCAATCGTTGCAATAGTTATGAGGATGCCATAGCTTTTCTGCAGGCTACTTATGCCGGGAAAAACAAATGGGCCGATAAGCAAAATGCTGTTGATAAGCTTTACGAAATACTGAGCCGTCGTTTTTCTAAATAATTCCCATCCGGTTAGAATCCAATTTTAAAAGGATAAATAACAGGATGGTAAAACTCCATAGTGAGGAGCCTCCATAACTAATAAAAGGCAGCGGAATACCAATTACCGGCACCAATCCAATAGTCATTCCAATATTAATGAAAAAGTGGAAGAAGATAATGGAGGCTACCCCATATCCATAAATACGGGAAAAAGGGGAGCGTTGGCGCTCGGCGATATGAATAATCCGCAGTAATAAAAACAGATATAATCCAATTACTACAAAACTGCCTGCAAAGCCCCATTCTTCGCCAATGGTGCAGAAAATAAAGTCGGTACTCTGCTCCGGTACAAAATCGTATTTGGTTTGAGTACCCTGCAAATAGCCCCGGCCCCAAAGTCCGCCAGAACCAATGGCAATTTTAGATTGATTTACGTTGTAGCCTTCGCCCTTTAGATCTGTTACGGTTCCCAGAAGCACATCAATACGATTGCGTTGATGTGATTGTAATACGTTTTGATAGGCAAAATCCACACTGAAAATAAACAGTACAGACAAGATATAGCCATATATCAGGGTGGTAATAAATATTCGCTTTTTTTTATACTTATAAATAAGCAAGACGCAAAGTAGTGCTAAACCTGCTATAAGATATAACTTGCTAAATAATAAGGTAAGAATAAACAGGGCGATGAATAAAGCCCCAACAACCAGGAAATAACCTGATAAACCTTCGCGGTACAACACAAAAATGAACACGCAGAAAGTAAGTGCCGAGCCAGTATCAGGCTGCAACATGATCAGTAACATGGGCAGAAGCAGGATACCTAAGCATACAGCCTTAGTGCGTAGATCCTGGATTTTAATATTGTTAGCGCTTAAATATCGGGCTAACATTAAGCAAGTGGAAAATTTGGCAAATTCTGAGGGCTGAAGCCTGAAATTTCCTATAGGAATCCAGGCCTGATTACCGCCCACATTGCGGCCAACAATTAAAACTAACACCAGCAACAACAGGGTTATGCCGTAAAAAACAGGGGAGAATGTGTTGAAAAACTTGCTGTCCAGCAGCAGAATTACCAGTCCCAAAAGAAGGGCAGAAGCAATGTAAATGAGCTGTTTGCCGTAATTGGTGTCTAAGTTGAAAATGGGTTTGTCTGGGTTATATACTGCAGCATGAATGTTAAACCAGCCAATAGTACATAGGGCCAGGAAGGTTAAAATTACTAACCAATCTACATTAAAAAAAAGGCTGCGCTGGTTATTCATTCGTAGTTGTAGGATTAATGTTTTTAGTAAGAATTTGGGGTTCCGGTTTTTTGCTGGCAATGCTATCGGCAGGGCTGCGCAGGGCAGGTTTAGTTTTTATCGGAGCATTGGGCAGTAAATTAGCATCTAATAGGCGATCTATATAGGCTTTAGGCCTGGATATAGTGCCATTAATATATTTTTCGATCATCAAGCTGGCAATAGGAGCCGACCAGGTGGATCCGTAGCCCGCATTTTCTACCACCACGGCAATGGCAATTTTCGGATTATCCCGGGGGGCAAAAGCTACAAACACTGAGTGGTCTTTACCATGCGGGTTTTGTACCGTTCCGGTTTTTCCGCACATTTCTATATCCGGTATTTTAGAATAAGTAGCCGTAGCGCCAGAACCGCCATTCACCACCTCGCTCATTCCCTGGATCACACTCTCAAAATATTTAGCATCTACACCCACCATATTTTTCTGGGTATATTCATCCTTAATCACATTTTGTTCGCCAATTGCTTTGATAAGATGGGGTTTGTAGAAGAAACCGCGATTGGCTACAATGGCCATTACATTGGCCATTTGTAAGGGTGTAATACCCAATTCCCCCTGGCCAATAGACAGGGAAATGTTAAATCCGGATCCCCATTTATCACTTCCCCAGCGTTTGGTGTACAGGTCAGCAGTAGGCAGGTGCCCGTTGCGCTCATTGGGCAGGTCAATATGTAGTTTGTCGCCAATACCAAATTTGGCTACCGCATCCCGCCATCTTTTATAAGCATTTACCGGGCGCATGCCGGCATGATCAATCATCCGATTGTAAGCGTAACCGTAATAGGTATTGCAGGATTCTTTAATGGATCTTACCAAATCAACCGAACCATGTACGTGGGTACATTTCATAATGCCGCGGGTGCTATAACGGTAACCTCCGCCGCAAACAAAAGTGGTTTGTGTATCCAATAAGCCCATTTGTTGCCCCACCAATGCATTTACGACCTTAAAAATAGAGCCTGGCGGGTATTCTGCCTGGATAGGCCGGATAAACATGGGTTTGTTTGGATCGTTCAATAATTTCATGTAATTATTACCCCTTTGGCGGCCCACCATCAGGTTGGGGTCATAACCAGGGCTACTCACAAAAGAAAGTATTTCGCCGGTACTGGGTTCTATGGCCACAATACTGCCAATCTTATTTTTCATAAGCTGTTCGCCAAATTTCTGCAGGTCTTTATCCAGCGAAGAAATCAGTCGCTCGCCCGAAACAGCCAGTGTATCGTATTTTCCATCGGCAAAATGTCCTTTGGGGCGGTTCAGGGCATCAACCATGAGATTTTGCACACCCCTTTGCCCGCGTAGCAGCGTTTCATAAGATTTCTCTACCCCGCTAATGCCGATATAATCTCCCTGGCGATAAAATCCATTCGATTTTTCAATAGCCTTTTCAGAAACTTCACCAATATATCCTAAAAATGGAGCGGCAATACTATCGGGATAACGCCTTACGGTACGGTTTTGAACAAAAAAGCCTGGAAATTCAAACAGCCGTTCCTGAAATGTAGCATAAGTTTGAGCCGATAACTGCTTTTCAAAAATGGAAGCTTTGTAGGGAGAATAAGTTTTGGCTTTCTTAAAACGCTTGTCGAAGCCGGCTTTATCTATGCCAACTAATTTGCAGAATTCAAGAGTATCAAATGCTTTTACCTCGCGTGGAACTATCATTAAATCGTAAACCGGTTCATTTTGCACCAGAATTTTTTCCTTACGATCTAAAATTACTCCCCTGGCGGGATAAACCAGCACTTTGCGTAATACATTGTTATTGGCTGATAGCAAATATTTATCGCTGATGATCTGGATATAAAAAATTCGCGTTAGCAAAACAACCGCTATAACAATAAAAATCCCCTGGATAACAAATTTCCTTGCAAAAAAACTGTTCATAACAATCCCCCCTCAAAATTGCTTCCAAGCTTTTGTGCAAAACAATATTCGGTTAATAATTTAAAGTAATAAGTGTTGATATCTGAAATAATAAAATTAGTCTTCATTGTTGCGGAAGCAAAAGTAAACATTTTCCAATCTCCTGAACCTAAGGGAGTAGATATTATTCTGCTTTATGCAGGTTTGATCATTTAAGAAAGTACAGGTGTTCGGAGAGGTGTTGATGAGGTCATTTTGTTTACGTCTTCCTTCGTTGGTCTTGTTATTTATGTTACCTGCTTAGAAGTTTTAACTTTTGGAGGAAAATGAATAGAGAAAACCTCAGAAATGCAGCAATGTTATTGATTTAAGATTCAGAAAGTTTTAGCATTTGCCTAAAGATGAATAAATCCATAAAGCTGTTGTTGCTGTTGTTGTTCACAATTAGGCTGCCGGTTTGTACAGCCCAGACCGGAGAAGAACTGTATAAAAATGCGGTCTTACTCCGAACAATTTCTGGCTATGCCACTCAGAGTAATAATGAGAATTTAAGAGGGATTTATGGTTTTGATGTGGGTTATGCAGTTAATCTGGAACCAAAACCTAAAGAATGGTCCCGTTTTTTGAATGCTAAAGACGTAATTTGGACCATTTACTGGCGTAATTTGAATGGCCTTAAAACATCCAATAACCAGGTAATGAGTTTTGGTAATGCTTGGGGGATATCCATGAGTGCCAATTTTCAATTATGGGATGCACGATTCGTTCAGTTTGATTTTATTCCCACTATTGGGATAAGTTATTTTAGTCGAACCAGTTTTGTGCAGTATTCCACCGCAGGGGTAGGAAGTCAAATTAATGATTTGGTATCTGCCGAAGTGAAAGCTACAGTGCCATTGAACAAGCAGTTGAGTGTTTTTGCGGGAGGAAACTATATGCACTTTTCGAACGCTGGTTTTAAAAATCCCAACGGAGGAATTAGTACCAAGAATATCGAATTAGGGCTCAGGGCAAATTTTAACCGCGTACGGCCGAATGATAGCCTGAGGAACTTTTCATATTTGCATCCGCTGGGCTCTTCTTTTGAATTTTCAGCCGGAATTGGTAAGCGGGGTGTTTTTGACAGCCATAGAGGGCTTTATAGGTCAGGGCTTTATGGGGGTTATAATTATTTTTTTAACCAGGCTTTGGCTTTAAAAGTGGGGGTAGATGGGTGGTATTATTATACGGTTTATGATCCGGCCCAACCCAATGAAACTTTTCAGGAAGAGGGAACATCCTTTGATCATTGGAGTGCAGGAATCAGCATAGGAACTGATATTGCCATGAACCGCTTTGTGGTGAATGGCCAGGTAGGGAAATACATCCATTTTAATGGCTTGGACCCTACAGTAAAATGGTACTGGTACGGAGGTTTTCGATATTATTTAACGCCTGAATTGGGAATTCAGAGTACGGTTTATATTCACCGAACTACGGCCGATTATATTAATTGGGGGCTGGTGTATCGGTTTAAGCGCTTTTAGATCTTAACAGGATGTTTTATTGCTTCAGCTGCCCAATCCGCACCAACGTTTCGGCTAATTCTATGGGCTTATGGGTGCCAATCAGTAGTTTTTTATGATTGCTAAATTCAAGCTGCAGGCCTTCATTGCCCGAAACATTATAAGCTTTTCCTCTTCCGAAGATCCCGAGGCGAAGACCCCAGCCGCCGTATTCTGTAATGGGGTTATATTGCCGTACAAATGACTTCGAGATCCGTTCCCAGGGATAATAGCGATAAGAAAAATGGAAAGGAAAGAAACGGACGTAAACGCCATCTTTTTTAATCTGTGTGTCTAAGCGTAGGTATAAAAACCAAATGGTGATCAATAAAATCAGTCCCTCAGCGATCATAAGATCCTGATTGCTCGTAGGCTTGTTGCCGAAGGGCTGGCCGATAACCAGTTGTTTGTAAATTCTGAACAGAAATAATCCATTTATTCCAAGCAGAACCAACCAAACCCACCATTGCCTGAATTTCTGACTTTCCTGAAATAAAATTTCGTTATTCATGTTTTATAGACGCTATTTGACATTTTTTGTTACTCTATAATACAAATATTGCCACAGCGTGGGATGGTACCATAAATAACTTTCTTTACTTCCCTCTTTGGTTACAATACTATTGTTGAAGTAGTTTTCCACGGCTTTATGTAGCAAATTAATTCCTGAAGATAGTTGAAGCAGGGGATAAGTCATAAAGTTGTCCTTTGGTGTTGGTTTTACCTGTGCTTGATCAATGATACTTCCGGTATCAATTCCGGCATCTACAAAATGAACTGTAACACCGCTGTTTTCTAGGTCATCATTTACCAAAGCCCAGTATGTTCCATGTACGCCCCTGTATTTGGGCGTAATACCCGCATGGGTATTGATAAACTTACAAGGGACGCTGTTTAATACCTTTTGAGAAATGATTTTAGTGCCATTTACAATGATCAAGTCAGGATTTATTTCCCTGATTTTTTGAATGGTGGATTCAGAATTGATTAAATTCACTATTTGGAGCTTGTTATCTGGTATTTCAGATACATTCAGTCGGTTTATTTTTATGATTTCATTTTTTCTTTTTTGAGAAAACAGGTTGAGGGGGGTGGCAACAAATAATTTAAAAGCCACTTGCCCTGCTACCGTAAAAAAACCAAGCTTTTTTATTCTTCTTTTCAGGAAAAATATTCTATCGTCTTTGCCCTCAATGATTGCGAGATGAATGCCGAAACGACTATTCAGTGAATTGAATACTATCTTCGTGGATATACCCGGTCCGCCTAATAGCAGTATTTTTTTGTTGTTCATCTTTGATTTTAGTTGCTAATTCCGTCATTGTATAACTCTGAAAATTATAAGTCGCATTTAGCTCATTATAGTGGTTTAATAATTTTTCTAAAAATGAAAAGTTTTCTTTCATGTTAATGCCAAAATTGTGCGGATGCCACCACAGATGGTAGGTTAAATTATTTTTAGCAGCATAGCTCATTCCAGACTTTATTCGCTTTAATCGTAATCCATCCAACATCTTCAACTTACCAGAGTAGGGCCTTAGAAATCTGCTGGCCGGAATGTCGATAGGAGTTTTGCTTTTTAAATAATTATCTGAATAGCAGTTATGACCCGATATATTGACATAAGCATCCATCAACCTTAATGCTCTGCGGATAGAGTTGTCTTTACCATTTCTTACCTTATATAGCCAGGAGTGCTCATAACCCCGGTAACAAATTATTCCGTTTTCCTGGCAGATACGAAGGTATTGCCCGTTAAACTGATTTCTTGGAAAAATTAGTGAAGTTAAACTTATGCTATATTTAGCAGCAACTTTTTGGGCATTTTGTATATCGGCATCAAACTCATCTCTATTTTGCCCTTTTTCTAAGCAATAATAATGCGAAAAAGTATGGCTGCCAATTTCGTGCTCCGGGTATTTTTGAATGAGTTTGATAAGTTGCGGAGCAAAGTGATAGGGATCTGTTTGAGCATCTTCTCCTATAGTGTTTAAATATCCTAAATAGGGCGATAGGTTTTTGTCTATATAGTTTGGCAATGGGGAAGGCAAATGATTCAGTAACTGCTGTTTGTTCTCAAAAAAAAGGAAACCTACAGTTGCAAAAGTGGCTTTAACCTGGTGATTTCTAAAGCTTTTCAGTAGGCGTGGAATGACTTGGTGAACGCCTCTGATGTTTTTGCCGTACTGTTCAATTGATTTCTTATCCCTTACTCCCCAAATTAGTTCAAAATCAAGAGAGATTATAAATTTTCCACTTTTCATTTAGTTTACTTTTGGTTAATTAGTTAATTGTTGATTAACTAATAGTCAATAAGTGTTTTTAATGTGGAATTGTTTTAGGGGACTATTTTGTTTACTTCATTTTCACCATGCAACGGCAGTCGGTTTGGGTGTACCATTCCAGGGCAATACTTTCCAGATCGCAACGTGGATCCTGGCTTATTTGGCGGAAAGCCTGCGCAATTTGCGGAATATTACTCATGAAATTGTGAACTACCAGGTAAAGATATTTTCCTTTCGGGATAGTGTAGCTTTCTAACCCGTGTTTGCTTAGTTTCCCCTTTTCCAGTTCTTCGGCTGCGGCTTTATAGATCATGGTTCCATTTGGGCCTGGATAGGAGATGCCGAAATACTTCCGCTTTGAATCAAATGGAATCAAAGCATGCAGGACCTGGTGTGCCTCCTGAATGCCAGCCGGAAAAGATTTTGCGGTTACGCAAAATACTTGCAAATCGGTTTCTAAATTGAAAATATCTAACACGAATTCCATGAATTAAGCGAATTAATAATACAATTGAATATACTAAAGACGATGAACGAAAAGCGTAAATAGCTATTCTAACGTGGTATTTATTTGAATGGGATTACTGAGGATTTTATGAACCGGACAGTGGTTGGCAACCCAAAGTAATTTGGTTTTTTGCTCTTCATCCAAATTACCAATGAGTTTTATTTTCCGGTTCAGATTGGTTTTACTGGTTTCTTTATCCCAATCCAGGTTAATATCTATTTTAACTTTGTGCAGATCCCAGTTTTTGCGGTCGGCATACATACGCAGGGTAGCACTGGTGCAGGCTGCCAGAGCTGAAGCCAACAATTCTTCGGGCGCAAAACCAGCGTTTTTGCCCCCAACATGGGTTGGTTCATCGGCAATTATCATATTGCCTGTTGGTGTTGTAATTTCAACTTTATAAGCTTCCTTAGCAATACTTGATGATACTTTTGCCATAATGGGATGATTTTAATTGAAGAACGATTTCGAGCTAAGCGAATATAACTCTTAAAAAATGATATAGAGCCATGATTGATTTCAGAGCATCCTATAAAATCTCTTTTAAATGTTTATAATTAGACTGAATGGTTGCCAATATTTCATCCATTCTTCCGCCTAATATCATTTTGCCCATAGTTATGGCAAAACCTTTAACCTGATCAAATTCTATTTTAGGAGGCATGGCCAGTGCTTCCGGATCTGTCATGATATTTACCAGTACGGGGCCGGGATGCTGAAATGCTTCCATTAATACCTGTCTAACTTCTGAGGGTTCATGAACTGTGATGCCTTTTATGCCCATTGCTTCTGCTACCAAAGCAAAATCCGGATTGATCATATCCGTTTGATTATCCGGCAAACCAGTTACCTGCATTTCTAATCTGACCATTCCCAGAGATCTGTTATTAAAAACAACCAGTTTTATAGGCAGATTATATTGTTTAATGGTTGCCAGATCGCCCAAAAACATGGAAAGACCTCCATCTCCGCAGAGGGCAATAATTTGTCTGTCGGGCTGGGCCAAGGCGGCTCCTATGGCCATAGGCATAGCATTGGCCATAGAACCATGATTGAATGATCCGAGTAAATTTCTTTTTTTGGTGGCATCAATATACCGGGCACCCCATACACAGCACATTCCTGTATCTACCGTGAATATGGCCTCGTCATCAGCCAGTTCATTAAGAGTTGAAGCTACAAATTCGGGATGAATGGCATCTTTTTCCCCGCTATCGCGAACATAGGTTAACATAGTCTCTTTTACTTTATCATAAAGCTGCAGATATGATTTGAGAAAGCTATCGTCTGCTTTTGCTTCAATAAGCGGAAGCAGGGCCAATATGGTGTCTTTTATATTTCCGCATAAGCCTAGTTCGAGCGTAGCTCTTCGGCCTAATTTTTCTGGTTTTGCATCTATTTGAATAATTTTTTTATCATCCGGTAAAAAAACAGAATAAGGAAAATCAGTGCCGAGTAAGAGGAGGATGTCGGATTCATGCATGCTGTGGTAAGCTGCCGGTAAGCCTAATAAGCCAGTCATGCCTATCTCGTAGGGATTGTTGTATTGTATGCCCATTTTTCCTCTAAAGGAGTAGGCGATGGGCGATTTTAATAATCCGGCAAGTTCTATAATTTCATCATGGGCCTCTTGTGCGCCAATGCCGCAAAACAGGGTAATTTTAGAAGCCTTGTTTAATAATGCAGCCAGATTGCGCATTTCTTGGTCAGAGGGTCTGAGTATGGCTTCTGTAAAATAGTTTTTGCCGGAATAAGCACTTTTCCCGGCTGGCAGAGCAGCTATATCTCCCGGCAGCCCAAATATGGCAACGCCTTTTTTATGGATAGCTTGTTGGATGGCAGCCTGTAACATTCTTGTAGCCTGCACGGGGGTGGTGGCAGTTTGATTGTAACAACTGCAATCGTCAAACAATTTAGTTAAACTTGTTTCCTGGAAATAGTCAGTGCCAAATTCTGTGGTGGGGCAGGTGGCGGCAATAGCTATTAAGGGTACACCAGATCGGTTTGCGTCATATAAGCCGTTAATTAAATGAACGTGTCCCGGCCCGCTGCTGCCAGCACAACAAGCCAATCCGTTTAATTCTCCTTCTGCTGCAGCAGCAAAAGCACCGGTTTCCTCATGGCGAACATGTATCCACTGAATGCTGCCTTGCCTGCGCACTGCATCATTGAATTCATTCAAACTATCTCCGGTTATGGCATATACCCTTTTAATGCCACTGGCTACAAGCATTTCTACAACTTGATCTGCAACATTTTTACTCATGGCTATTTTAGGTTTAAAGTATTAAGTGAGCATCCGTTTTTTTTGTTTCCGTAGCACAATAATTCTTTAATAAAACAATAGGCCTAAGTAGGCCACAAACAGAAAAACCTGAGCTGTTAGGGATCAGGTTTTGCCGGGAATTAGAATGAGTAAGGTTAAAATATCTTTTGGCCTTAATTAATATATATCACCAATTATGGTCAATGTATCGTTGTTAAATGAATGTTTTGATGTATGGAATTTCCCAAAAGGGCATATACTCAGTCCAATTGAAAAAGAATGAAAAAAATATATGAATGAAGGGAGCTGATAAAAAACTTAAAATCAGATAGAAAACCGTCTTTGGGGTTTTCATTTTTAAAACTATTGGTGGTAACAATACTGTCATCAACATGGGTACGGGGTAATATATCCACCATTTTAAGCCTGCAATAGCCCCGTATTTTCCAAACAACATTCCAATAATAACAACTAACATAGATAGCAGAGTAATTAACCCTTTCTTTTGGTAAAACTCTGTCTTTGGCAAAACTATTCTAATGACCAAGAAGAATACTATCAAAGATGCAAGTATCATTATTGAGAAATGCCAATCTGTATTTACGTTTTGTTCCATTCTTTGCCTTTTTATAGATTACTGAATACGAAAAATAGTATTATCCATATCCCAATAAATATAAAACCAGCAAATACCTCGTTTCGGTATCTCTTTATATCTTTTTTGATTAGAAGTATATATAATACCCATATTAAAAACAGAGGTATCATGAAATATGGAAGAAGAGCTTGTATGATCATTCCTTTATAATATTTTTGCAATTTTCCTTTAAGATTTTTCTAATATATCTAAAATGGAAATTTTTTTTCTAAGATAGAGAAATTTTAACTAAGGCTCTTAATTAAAGCTTTGAAAACTCTGGCGATTAAATATCCCCGGGCTGGCGTGATCTCCTTCTTTAAACCTAAAATCTACAGCGGTAAAAGGTTGCACCTCGGTAATAGAAAAAGTAGCCTCCGCTAAATATGCCTGAGCGCCGGCGCTTCCGCTTTGTTCGGTTAAATAATCGGCATCTTCAATCTTTACAATGGCTGTATTGCCTTGCTGGCTTACCCACTCCAAATGTATTTGCGGATATTTCAGGTTCAGAGCATCAATCATGTCCTGAACCGTTAAATTATGGCTGTCGGCGACTGGATTTTTTCTCAGTTCCAATTGTTCAGTTCGTTCATTATATACTGCCATCCAGGGCACATCCAGCCTTTTTTCGGAGTCTGGGCTTGTTTCCGTTTTAGGGGAGGAAACTTTTTTGGGTTCCTGCCGGCAAGAACCTAAAGCCAGTAGCACAACGACAAATAATATCCGGGTGGTTTTCATGACTCTGGAATTTAAGGTGTGGTAACCGCCACCGGCAATATCTTACCATTAAAAAATTTATGTCCCGTTAGGGCAAAATCGGCAATGTATTTTCCCATTTCAAATGCCATTACCGGCGATTGATATTCGGGGAAGGCTTTTTCAAACATTTCGGTTTGTGCCGATCCTAAGGCCAGGCAATTAACCTTAATCTGGCGTTCCTCAAATTCGTAGGCCAGGCATTCGGTAAGGGCATGTAAAGCGGCTTTACTGGCCGAGTAAGCCGAAAGACCAGGGAATTTCACACTTCCCTGAAAACCACCCATACTGCCAATATTAACAATGTGCGAGCCGGGTTTCATCAGCTCCAATAAATGCTGAATCATTTTTACATGCCCCAGCAGGTTGCTTTGCAGCATCTCGGCAAAATCTAAGGGATTTAATTCCTCAAAAGGTTTATTAATTAAAGAACCCGCATTGTTTACCAACACATCTACCGTACCCAGATATTCTTTTATAAAAGGAACCAATCCGGTAACATAATCATCATGTACAATATCAAATTTAACCGGATAGAGTTTACAATCCGGATTTAAACTGGTGGCAATTTCCAATAGTCGCTGCAATTTATCCTCTGAGCGGGCCAGAGCAATAATTTTATGGTCGTTTTTTAAAATCAGGTCCAGCACGGCTTCAAAACCCACACCACTGCTGGCCCCGGTAATTACAATGTTCATACGTTAATTTTTTTCTGGCTTACCGGATGCTTGATCAGGTAAAAGCCGTCATGGATCAATTTGGTATATTCTGGTTCTGTAGCCGCTTTCATCTCTAAATAGATGCGGATTTCCCGGGCAACATCAGGCAAAAGTTCTTCATATTCCAGTATTTCTAATATTTCTAAGGCGCACAACCAATCATCGGCATGGTGCTTTTTCAGACTTTCCCATACAGCGGGCAGTTTATCATAACCTGATTTGGTTTCGCGGCATTCGCGTACAGTTCTGAACAGGTCATGATATTGCAGGGTATGCTCATTGTACACTGCCTTTTGGGTAAGAGTTTTAGAAACATGCGCAATTTCTTCAAAGGCATCTTTATTGGCAGCACCGCAAAAAACAGAAACTATTTTTTCGCCTACAGCCATGTCAAAAATACCCCATGAAGGCTCAAAATAGATT
The DNA here is from genome assembly GCA_035631395.1 of Daejeonella sp. Lineage (GTDB taxonomy): Bacteria > Bacteroidota > Bacteroidia > Sphingobacteriales > Sphingobacteriaceae > Daejeonella. The sequence goes on from DASQIU010000152.1 coordinate 47,893, forward strand.
TTTCCGTTTTCGTCTTGCACAGTGCAATCAGTAAAGCTTACCAGGATTAATTTTTCATCACGCCGCAAAATGCTTTTTATCAAACCGCTTACACTAATACCACTTTCAAAGTGTAAAGTGGCCACTTTTCCGGGTACGATGCCTAATTGATTTAGTTCGGCCTCATTCAGGTTTTCCAGAGCTTTGTTCAGGTTTTTTAACTTCCCTACCGGGGATGAAAATCCGTCGCGGTGGTAGGATTTATCGTGGCCTGGCAATTCGTTATCGTTGTAAAATAAAGCGCTAGGGCCATTTGTTTTTACATAAGTAACCTGGTTTTGAGTGTCTATACCCATATCGGTAAAGGTGCCGCTAACCTGTAAGCCGGAGCTGTACACGGCTGTACAAGTATTTTTGCACTCAATGGCTTTTAGCATCCCCTCTATACCACCACGGCGGAAAGCCATGGTATCAGCAAATTGCTCCAATACATTAATCAGGTTTTGGAAATCCGGAGTGACAAATAGTTGGGGCTGAGTTTTGGTAATATCAAAAGGATAATTTACCGCATCCATGGTGTACCAAATTTTTTGAACTTCTGGTTTCATGCAACTGGCACTTTCGCCAATGGATGAAAGCAGGCCTGCTCCGTATATTTTGGGATTCTCTAAAGTTCCAATTAATCCATACTCTACGGTCCACCAGTGTAAACGGCTTAACAGGGCCATTTCAGAAGGTTCGCCCAGGTTGGCCTGGCAAAATTCTACCTTTTTTTGCGCTTTGCGAATTTCGGCCGGTTCTGCATCGGGCATTTCTTTTAAAATAGAAAGCTCACGAATGGCCTCATACAACTCAAAATCTTTGGATGAAAAGATAGCCTTAGCGCCAATAGAGCCAAAATAACTCAGGTATTGATTATAGTCCGGGTCGGCAATGATAGGGGCGTGGCCCGCCGATTCATGAATAATATCTGGAGCCGGAGTGTATTCTATATGTTTTAACTGGCGGATATCGGCCGCGATAACCAGCACCTGGTAGGCCTGGTATTCCATAAAGGCTGCGGGTGGAATAAAACCATCAACTGTTACTGCTCCCCAGTCAATTTTACCCAAAGCATTATTCATTTCCTGCAAGTTGGGTATTTTTTCAATAGTTAAGCCTGCCGCCTGCAATCCGGGGATATAAGGATAATATGCCACATCTTTTAAATAACTGTAATTCTGGCGCATTACATACCTCCATACGGCATGATCTACCGGGGTGTAGCGCTCATAATGCTGCTCAACAATAAATTGTTTCAGGTGCTCGGGTAAGCGGGCAACCCTCGGATTGTTAAAATCAGTCTTCATTGCGGTTATTTATATGTTTGTAAAGTTAACGATTATGAGGCAAAATAGCATTTGAAACCGATTATTTAGGCTTGATAGTTGGTTTTTTGTGGGTTTATTAAAATGTTGATTGGTTAAATTGATGTTAGGATCCGGGGTTAGCGGAAGCGAGTGTCTGGTACTTCTGCTGTTCATCATGTTCTGCAGGGCATAACGAACTATTGAATAATGCGGATCCGCCTAAATCTACAGATTGCGAGAAATAATGAGTTCTCAGACTAGATTCTCAACAAAAGAAAAATCCGGGCATAAAAAAAGCATCCAGTTTCGTGGATGCTTTTTCACAATTTATAAAATGAGTTGATTAGCTTATTTTAACATTGATTGCGTTTAAGCCTTTTTTACCTTGCTCAACGTCATAGGTTACCGTATCATTCTCACGAATGTTATCTAATAAACCGCTTACATGAACAAAGATTTCGCTATCACCATTCGCTGGTACGATAAATCCAAAACCTTTAGTTTCATTGAAAAATTTTACTGTTCCTTGTTGCATTATATTTTATATTAATATTAATTATGCTTCAAAAGTACGGTTAATTATTTGTAGATCATTATATTATTTTGTAATGAGGCTGAAATTATGACACTTTGCTGGTGCAAAAAGGTTATCGGTTCTACTCCGATATTCTCTGCCAAATCAAAAAAACACTCGAAAAAATGCGGTTTTTTGCGTTTATAAAGGTTTTTTTGCCTTTATCGATTCAGGGACAGTATAAATAATTCCCAATGTATTATTTTAATTTGCCGGGATTATAAATCCCTCTTATTTTGAGTTCGATATACCTTTCAGAACATTTCGAACAGCTAACTCCTGTCCCGAAAGCTCCGGATGCTGATGCAGCGTTTTTCTCAGATTAGCGATCTCTGTAAGCGTAAAATTTTTGTTATTAAGGATTTCAGGAGTTTGGCGAGGCATCATAGTCATATTGAATGCAAATTAACTTTTATTCTTAAATGGCGAAGGCGTACGAATTGACAGAAGAATTAAGCCTAAACAACCCCATGCAGATTTGAAGGGAAAAAAAGATTTTATTCATGAAGTACACTTATTAAATTACTTCCTGGTAAGATAATGTGTCATGTGGTCATAGGCATTATCATATAATATCAATGTGTCATTTCGAAGGCCATCCACACACCATGAATAAGAATCAAAAACCATTATGTAAGTTAATTCATAAAACTGATCATTTCCTCTGATCCAGTTGATCTTTGTATTTACTATTTCGATCTTATTATCTTTCCAGTAAATGATGTCATCAGGCCGGAACTCGATAAACGAATTGGTATAATTATGCCGTATGCTGCCCGTGATACCTCCATAAGAATAATGAATTTGCCAGTTGCCCTGAATATACCTT
>DASQIU010000153.1:0-2059 GCA_035631395.1 Daejeonella sp.
AAAGCCAACAGCTATCAGCCAATTATATCAATTTCTTCGCCAGCAAACATTCTGCCACCTGAACCGCATTGGTTGCTGCTCCTTTGCGCAGGTTATCGGCCACGATCCACAGGTTTAAGGTAGTAGGCTGAGATTCGTCCCGGCGGATACGGCCTACAAATACTTCATCCTGGTTATGGGCATATTTAGGCATCGGATATTTCAGGTTAGCCGGATCATCTACCACAATAATTCCAGGCTGATTTTCCAGCAAATTACGCACTTCGGCCAGATCAAAATCATTCTCAAACTCAATATTTACCGATTCAGAATGGCCGCCTATTACCGGAATACGTACTGTGGTGGCTGTTAAGCGGATCGTATCATCAGCCATAATTTTCCTGGTTTCCAGAATCATCTTCATTTCTTCCTTGGTATATCCATTATCCTGAAAAACATCAATCTGAGGGATCACATTCATATCAATGGGATAAGCATAAGCCATTGGCCCATCTATTCCCTGCCGCTCATTCATCATCTGCTCAACCGCTTTCACACCGGTGCCCGTTACCGATTGATAAGTAGAAACCACCACACGCTTGATTTTATATTGATCATGCAGTGGCTTTAAAACCACTACCATCTGGATTGTAGAGCAATTGGGGTTGGCAATAATTTTATCTTCGGCGGTCAATACTCCGGCATTTACCTCGGGTACTACCAACTTTTTCCCGGGATCCATTCTCCAGGCGGAAGAATTATCAATCACCGTAGTGCCAATTGCGGCAAAGCGGGGAGCCTGCTCTAAAGAGGTGCTGCCTCCGGCCGAAAACAAAGCCAGCTCCGGTTTTTTGGCCAGCGCTTCATCCATAGTTACTACCGTATATTTCTTTCCCTTAAACTCTACCTGCTTGCCAGCACTTTTTGCTGAAGCCACCGGAATTAGTTCTGTAAGAGGAAAATTGCGCTCTTCCAAAACCTTTAACATCATTGATCCCACTAAACCCGTGGCGCCTACTACTGCAACTTTCATGTGTTGATATTCTTTTGTAATTTGTATGTTAAAAATCAGGCAAATATGAAGAATTGTTTACTAATTTTTCTTTTTCTGAATCTGGAAAGTGCCTCTGCACAGCTTAGAAACTATTCTATATCCCATTTTTTTACACAAACTCTACATGGACAAAATCAAAAAGCTACGTTTCCTGCATCCAAGCGCCTTATCAGCAAAGCAACATCACCCATTTCCGAAAACAACAAACTTTATACCGTAAACGCCGGCCAGGTACTCATCAATGAAATTTTTGCCAATCCCAGCCATGCAGTCGGGCTCCCTACTGTAGAATTCGTTGAACTCTGGAATACTACTCCTTCTGCCATTTCACTAAAGAACTGGCAATACAGCGATGCGGTTAGCACCTATAAATTTGGCAACGACAGCATTAAAACAAACGAATATCTGATACTTTGCCCCAGAGCCGACACGGCAAAATTTAAACCCTATGGACGGGTTATTGGCCTCTCGCCTTGGCCTACTCTAAATAATACTGGCGACAAACTTAGCTTAAAAAATGACCAGGGAATTCTGATAGACCAGGTAAACTATTCGGATACCTGGTATAAAGACGCCGTAAAAAAACAGGGTGGCTGGAGTCTGGAGCGAATTGATCCGCAAGCGGTATGCAGCGGCGACCAAAACTGGACGGCCAGTATTCATCCATCGGGCGGAACACCTGGCCAGCAAAATTCAGTTTATAAAACCGGTACCCAGACAGGTTCTTTCCAGTTACTAAACGCCCGATTAACAGACAGCGTAACCGTTTTTTTAAGCTTTAACCGTTTTGCAGATTCTTTTTCTGCCGCCAATGCCGCCAACTATACCCTGAACAATGGCATGGGTAGCCCAGTAAAAGCCATCCCGGTAGGACCAGACTTTTTGCAGGTAAACCTTAAATTCGACACTCCGTTATCCCGCGGAAAAACTTATAAAATTACATTGAGCCAGATTACTGATTGTGCCGGGTCGGTAATTTCTCCTCTTTTCAATACTGCCGAATTTAGTCTGCCTGAAAAAATCCGC
>DASQIU010000154.1:0-13738 GCA_035631395.1 Daejeonella sp.
AATATTAGATTCCTAAAAATTGTGTTTTAACGGGCAATTTTAATATCATTATCCTACAATAATTGCTCATGATATGTCTGCCAATAATTTCCATATAAAAGGTTTAACCGATAAACAGGTGCTGGAGTCCCGGAAAAAGTATGGGCGCAATGCTCTGGATTATAAAAAGGAGAATGCCTTTATCGAAGCTGTAAAAAGCCTGGTCAAAGAGCCCATGGTGGTGCTTTTATTGATGGCCTCCGGTATTTATTTTTTAAGTGGGGCAACAGGTGATGGTGTTTTTATGGCTTCGGCCATTGTTCTGGTGGCAGCTATTTCTTTGTATCAGGATTCGCGTAGCCGCAATGCCTTAGAAAAGCTGAAAGATTTTAGTCAGCCGCATTGTAAAGTAATCAGGAACGGGGAACTGGAGGAAATAAAAAGCGAGGATTTAGTTGTTGGCGATAGCTTAATGATTGAAGAAGGCACTTTAATTACAGCTGATGGAATTATTGTACATTCCAATGATTTTTCGGTCAATGAGTCCATTCTAACGGGCGAATCGCTGACGGTTTATAAAGATCGTTCTCAGGAAGATAACCACATTTATCAGGGAACCACTGTGGCCAGCGGATTGGCCATTGCCACCATTACCGCCATTGGCAACCAAACCCAACTGGGGCGCATTGGCAAAAGCCTGGAAAGTATTCAGGAAGAAAAAACACCACTGGAACTGCAAATAAGCAATTTTATCAAAAAAATGGTTATTGCAGGAGCCCTTGTTTTTAGCATAGTTTGGGCTTTAAATTATTTCAGATCTTTTGATATCTTGGATAGTTTACTAAAGGCGCTAACGCTGGCCATGAGCATTTTGCCTGAAGAAATTCCGGTTGCTTTTACCACATTTATGGCTTTGGGCGCCTGGCGGCTAATGAAAATGGGTATTGTGGTAAAGCAAATGAAAACCGTAGAAACCCTGGGAAGCGCCACCGTAATATGTACCGATAAAACGGGGACCATCACCGAGAACCGGATGAATTTGGCCCGGCTGTTTGTGCTTTCCTCTAAAAAGATTACCAAACCAGATGGCGATTTGAGCGGGGAGGAAAAGGAGTTGATCAGGTTGGCTATGTGGGCCAGCGAGCCCATTCCTTTTGACCCGATGGAAGTGGCTTTGCACACTGCTTATGGGAATATGGTTTTAGAGGACGAAAGGAAGCGTTATCAAATGTTTCATGAGTATCCGCTGGGAGGAAAACCACCTATGATGACCCATCTTTTTAAAAACCATACGGGGGAGCGGATTATTGCCGCCAAAGGAGCGCCCGAAGCTCTAATGGCTGTTTCTGATCTGAAGGATGAAGAAAAAGAAGAAATAGAGCAGGCGATTAAAATGCTGGCTACAGAAGGTTACCGGGTGTTGGGAGTTGGGGAAACATTTTTTGATGGCGATGAATTTCCGGCCACGCAACAGGAGTTTCAATTTCAATTTAAAGGAATTGTAGCCTTTTATGATCCACCTAAGAAAAACATCCAATCGGTATTTGAAGGTTTCTATTCGGCCGGAATTTCGGTAAAAATCGTAACCGGCGATAATGCGGCTACCACCATGGCCATTGCCAAGGAGATTGGCTTTAGAGGCTATGAGAAAAGTATAACTGGTGATGAATTAATGCAGTTATCTGAAACAGAATTGCAGCAAAGGGTGGTAGATACCTATGTTTTTTCACGCATGTTTCCCGAAGCCAAGCTTAGAATTATCAATGCTTTAAAAGCAAAAAATCAAATTGTAGCCATGACGGGCGATGGGGTAAATGATGGCCCGGCACTTAAAGCGGCACATATTGGCATTGCCATGGGCAAAAAAGGAACCGAAATAGCCAAACAAGCCGCTTCATTAATCTTATTGGAGGACGATCTGGCAAAAATGGTAGATGCGGTGGCTATGGGCCGGAAAATTTATGCCAACCTGAAAAAGGCCATTCAATACATTATTTCCATTCATATTCCCATTATTCTTACCGTATTTACTCCTATTGTTTTAGGGTGGGTTTTCCCGAATATTTTTTCGCCTATCCACATCATATTTTTAGAATTGATTATGGGGCCTACCTGTTCAATTATTTATGAAAGTGAACCCATGGAACAAAATACCATGTTGCAAAATCCACGGCCATTTACCACTACTTTTTTCAACTGGAAAGAGCTTGTTACCAGTATAGTGCAGGGTTTAGCAATTACCGCGGGTACATTGTTTGCATATCAATATGCCGTGCATCAGGGATATAATGAATCGCTTACCCGTACCATGACTTTTATGGTTTTAATAGTGGCCAATATATTTTTAACCCTGGTTAACCGCTCTTTTTATTACTCTGTTTTTACTACCCTGGGTTATAAAAACAATTTGGTTCCACTCATTATCGGCATCACTATTTTCATTTCCGGATTATTACTTTTTGTAAATCCTTTAACTCAATTCTTCAATTTCGAAACTTTAAATTTATCGCAATTAGCCATCGTTATAGCTATAGGTTTCTTTAGTGTTATTTGGTATGAAATCGTTAAACTGATTAAGAGAAGAACAGCCAATTACCAGGCTTTAAGCTCTAATCAAAGCAGCTAATGGCAAACGCTGCAAAGTTGACCCCCATGTGACTTTGGTCACCGTATAAGTTTTTTAAGAAGGGCATCTTTGCAATGTTAAAATAAATCATGGAAATACTAGGTTATATTGCATCAGCATTAATAGGGATCTCTTTAGGATTAATAGGAGGTGGAGGTTCTATTCTAACGGTTCCGGTTATGGTATATCTTTTTGGGGTATCGCCCTTGCTGGCCACTTCTTATTCGCTTTTTATTGTAGGTTCAACCAGTTTGGTTGGCGCCATTAACAATTACAGAAACGGATTGGTGAATATGAAGGCCGCCTTGTTTTTTGGAGCTTCTTCCATCCTTACCGTATTTATTACCCGGAAATTTATTGTTCCTGCAATTCCGCAGAATATCATAACCATAGGTGAATTTACGGTTACTTCAGCTTTTTTAACCATGGTATTGTTTGGGATTTTAATGCTGCTGGCATCATCCAGTATGATCAGATCTAAAAGCAGCCCGGAAACCGAACAAGAAAATGCGGGCAATCTGAATATTATTAAACTGTTTGGATATGGAATTAGCATTGGTCTGGTAACTGGCTTTTTAGGTGCAGGCGGTGGGTTTTTAATTATTCCAGCCCTGGTATTTCTGGTTAGATTGCCGATGAAAAAAGCCATTGGCACTTCTTTGCTTATTATTGCCATGAATTCGCTGATTGGCTTTACCGGAGATATCGGTCATTTTAACATCGACTGGAAATTTATTTTAACCATTACCCTGATTGCTGTAGCCGGTATTTTTATGGGCGGTTTCATCGGCAAAAAGATCCCTGGCCAAAAATTAAAGAAAGGTTTTGGATGGTTTGTGCTCGTAATGGGTATATATATCATCGCCAGGGAAGTGTTGAAATAATAATAAGTTGGGCGTACCGGCACTAAGAGATTTCAGATCAAAACAATTAGAATTGATACGAAATGATATATTTAGTAATGTCAGTGCCTCCTGTCAGGTGTTACTTTTCCCTGCAGCTGGAAAAGTAACCAAAAGAGCCGCGGCTGCTTTTTATTGCTACCAAGTTTCTGCGTTGGCCTTGCTTGTGCATTTCGCAATAAAAAGAAGGCCGAAGAGAGTAGAACGGGGAGTTTATCAAGTATCTTCTGATGGATGCTTAAGCAATACGCAGGCTGATACGCAAAATAGTGTTGAAGGTGACAAAGGTCACCGATTAAACTTTAAGTATTCACGAACTTTGATTATCAAATTAAAAATCAATCATAAAAATTATAAGATATGATCATCGAACAAATTTATACCGGATGTTTGGCACAGGGTGCTTATTATATCCAATCAGGCAATGAAGCTGCTATTATTGATCCTTTGCGTGAGGTAAAACCTTATTTGGAAAAAGCACAGGCCAATGGGGCAAGCATTAAATATGTTTTTGAAACTCATTTTCATGCCGATTTTGTTTCCGGCCATGTGGATTTGGCCAAGCAGAGTGGCGCTACCATTATTTATGGACCCAATGCCAACCCAACATTCGAGGCTTATATCGCCAAAGATAATGAGGAGTTTAAAATTGGTACGGTGATCATTAAAGTGCTGCATACTCCGGGTCATACTATGGAATCTACCTCTTATCTTTTAGTAGATGAGCAAGGTAAAGAAACAGCCTTATTTTCTGGAGATACTTTGTTTATTGGCGATGTAGGTCGCCCCGATTTGGCGCAAAAAGCCGCACACATGACCCAGGATGAACTTGCCGGAGTTTTATTTGATTCGCTGCGGAATAAAATTATGACTTTAAGCGATGATCTTATCGTATATCCTGCGCATGGCGCCGGTTCGGCCTGCGGTAAAAATATGAGCAAGGAAACCCACGATACACTGGGTAATCAGAAAAAGAATAATTATGCCTTACGGGCCAATATGACCAAGGAGGAATTTGTTAAAGAAGTAACGGATGGTTTAACTCCGCCGCCGGCTTATTTCCCGCTCAATGTGAAAATGAATCGTGAGGGTTATGAAAGCTTTGATAAAGTGTTGGAAAGCGGAACCCGGGCTTTAGATCCGGAAATATTTGAACAGATGGCTAATCAAAGCGGCGCAATTTTATTGGATACCCGTGCCCCACAAACTTTTGCCAAAGGCTTTATTCCCAATTCCATCAGTATTGGTATTGATGGAGGTTTTGCTCCCTGGGTTGGAACTTTGATCCCAGATATCAAACAGGAAATTCTGATCATCGCCGATGAAGGCCGGGAAGAAGAAGTGGTTACCCGTCTGGCTCGTGTAGGTTATGATCATGCCATTGGATATCTGAAAGGTGGAGTTGAAGCCTGGAAAGCGGCCGGCAAAGAAACAGATCAGATTGAGTCGATCAGTGTGGAAGAGTTTGCCCAAAGAATGAAAGAAGGGGAGATCAGTATCCTGGATGTGCGCAAGCCTTCCGAATACTTTTCTGAGCACTTAATGAACCCGCATGTGGAAAATATTCCACTGGATTATATTAACGAGAACATGAGCCAGGTTGATAAAAATAAAACCTATCATGTGCATTGTGCCGGAGGTTATCGTTCGATGATATTCAGTTCCATTTTGCGGGCCCGCGGTTATGATAAACTGATAGATGTAAAAGGTGGTTTTAAAGCCATTAAAGAATCGGGTTTGTTTGAGCTGAGCGCTTATGTATGCCCAAGTACCATGGCTTAATTCCCAGACCTCCCAGGTTTCAAAAACCTGGGAGGTCTCTGAAAAACCTGGGAGGTCTACTCAATCTTCAACCATTAAAAATTTAAAAAATGTTCAGCTTTTTTTCAAAAAAGGATAATGATTTAGACGGCAAAACTTTTAAACAGCAGTTTGAAAGTACCGAAAATGCCGTTCTGTTGGATGTTCGAACCGCATCTGAATATAGCGGTGGAACCATTTCGGGCGCTAAAAATATAGACTTTATGTCTTCTGATTTTCAAAGTCAAATTCAGAAGCTGGATTCTCAAAAAGTATATTTTTTGTTTTGCCGAAGCGGCAACCGGAGTGGCAATGCGGCGGCTGCTTTTAAAAAGTTAGGCTTAAAGTCGTTCAATTTAGTAGGAGGTATTGGGGCATGGCCTCAATAAGAGAATTGTATCTTCTACATAAATAATATTTATACCATGGAAATAAAGCATTTAAATATTCTAATTCCAACCGATTTCTCGGAAGTGAGCTTGCTGGCTTTTCAGGCGGCCGATAAACTTGCTGAAAAGTTGCCGGTAAGCATTCATTTGCTGCATGTCGTTGAAGCCAATGAATCGGTGATTGCCGGAAATCCGGATTGGTCGGAAGCTGTGGATACCGCTTCTTTGCATCAAAAAGAAATCGAGGCAATGCAGCACTTTGACAACTTGCGGTTAGCCGGAATAAATTTTGAATCGCATCTAAAAATTGGCTTGCTTACCGACCAAATTAATCAGGCATCTGCTGAGTTTGAAGCCGACCTGGTGATTATGGGAACCAAGGGCGCCGATGGTTTTATGGAAAAAATTTCCGGTTCGGAAGCTCAGCATGTAGCCCGCCATTTGAAAGTGCCGGTGCTTACTTTAAGACCGGGCACATCGGTTAATCTGCTAAAAAACATTCTTTTGGTGGCCGATTTTGAGCGCTCTGAAAAAGAAGTGCAGATTAATATGATTAAAGCCATTGCCAGTGCTTTTGGTAGCACTATTCATTTGCTGCAAATTATTCAGGAAAGCGATGAGAAATATGCGGATAAAATCCTGACGCAAATGAAACTTTTTGCCGAAAAGTATCAACTGGAAAATTATGAAACCCATTTATATCGCGACCGAAAAGTAGCTGAAGGCGTTCGCAATTTCAATAAGGAGGCCGAAATGGATTTGGTTTGCATTGGCACCCACGGACGCAAAGGCATCAGCCATTTGCTGTTTGGAAGTATTGCCGAACGTTTGGTAAATCATTGCCTAAAGCCTTTATTAACTTTTCAATTAAAAGAACAACATGCTTGAATTACTTAAACAGCCATGGCCCTGGTATGTATCTGGTGCGGCCATCGCTTTTATCATGATTTTACTCCTTTTTTATGGGAAATCATTTGGTTTCTCGTCTAACCTGAGAACCATTTGTACCCTGGCCGGAGCCGGTAAAAAAGTGAAGTTTTTTGATTTCGACTGGAAAACTCAGAAATGGAATCTGTTATTTCTTTTGGGCGCCGTTTTGGGTGGAGTGATAGCTTCTACCTTATTAAAAAGCGACCAGCCGTTGCAGTTGTCTGACGCAACCATTGCCGATTTGAAAGGCCTGGGATTTGTTTTTGACGGGCAATTGAATCCATCTCAAATTTTCGGATTGGATTTTATGACTTCTCCTAAAGGATTCATCATTTTGCTGGGCGGAGGATTGTTGGTTGGATTTGGCTCCCGCTATGCCGGGGGATGCACTTCAGGACATGCCATCAGCGGCTTATCCAATCTGCAAATACCATCGCTGATAGCCGTGATTGGTTTTTTTGCAGGCGGTTTAATCATGACTCATCTTTTATTACCATTAATATTCTAAAACATGAAGGGATTGAAATTTGTGCTGGCGGGAACTTTATTCGGAATTATTATGGCTAAGTCAGAAGCCATATCCTGGTACCGTATTCAGGAAATGTTCCGTTTCCAGTCGTTCCATATGTATGGAATTATCGGGACGGCCGTGTTTTTAGGTCTTGCAGCCGTTTATCTGATTAAAAAATTTAGACTCAGAGATGCCCAGGGAAATCCAATCACTTTTCAGGATAAAGAAAAAAGCTGGAAAAGGTACCTGATTGGTGGATCTATCTTCGGCTTAGGCTGGGCCTTAACCGGAGCTTGCCCCGGCCCCATGTTTGTAAACATTGGCTTTGGCTATTGGGCCATGATTATTGTAGTTATTGGCGCTTTGATAGGAACTTTTCTGTACGGGCTGGTTAAAAATAAATTGCCGCATTAAAAAAGACGACGATTATTTCTTGCAAAGCCGCCAAGAAGAAACTGCTTCTTGGCGATTATGCGAGAATATAAGGCATCGTTTAAATAGAATCAACAAAATTAAAAGGTATGGCAGGTACTGGGGTTGAGAAATGGAATGATAGGTTTAGCCAAACTGAATATGCTTATGGTGAAAAACCGAACAACTATTTGAAGGAACAGTTAGAGAGATTGCCTACTGGGCAGATACTTTTTCCTGCTGAAGGAGAAGGGCGTAATGCCGTTTTTGCAGCTAAACTTGGTTGGACAGTTTCAGCATTTGATATCAGTGTGGAAGGGCAAAAGAAAGCTTTTCAACTTGCGGAAACAAATAAAGTGACGATTGACTATCAAGTGGGTGAATTACAGACATTAGACTACAAAGCTGAACAGTTTGACGCCATAGCACTTATTTATGCACATTTTGCTGCAGACATTAAATCTTCATACCATAAGATGCTTGATAATTACTTGCATAAAGGTGGAGTAATAATTTTTGAAGCTTTTAGCAAGAAGCATATTGATTATAATTCAAAAGATGAAAAAGTTGGCGGCCCGAAAGACATCGGGATGCTATATTCAATTGAGGAAATTGAGTCAGACTTTAGCAATTATGAAGTTATAGAATTAGTTGAGCAAGTAATTGAACTGAACGAAGGACTCTTTCATAACGGGAAAGGCTCTGTAATAAGATTTGTAGGCCGAAAGAAATAAATGATATAAGGCTTAACGAGAATTATCCTGATTAAAAAACACAACAGGCTTTGAAATAGTGCAGATAAAGAGGGTAGCCTCAATCATAAATTTAAAGATAAATGGAAGCAAAACTTGGGCTTCGGGAAAACTGGAAACAGTTTGCTATTCTGGTAATTATTAATGCCTTTGTGGGAGGAATGATTGGTTTAGAACGATCCATTCTTCCTGAATTGGCACAACAGGAATTTGCTGTTGTTGCCAAATCGGCTTTGCTTTCATTTATCATTGTATTTGGCTTTACCAAAGCTATTACTAATTATTTTGCAGGAACTCTTGCTAATAAAGTAGGACGCAAGAATCTGCTTATTTATGGTTGGATTTTTGCCCTTCCTGTTCCATTTATTTTGATTTTTGCCCCAAGCTGGGACTGGATTATTCTGTCTAATGTATTTTTAGGCATAAGTCAGGGCTTAACCTGGTCTTCTACGGTAGTGATGAAGATTGACCTTGTGGGGGAAAAAAACCGTGGGTTTGCCATGGGTTTAAATGAATTTTCGGGATATTTGGCCGTTGCCTTAGTGGCCATGTTTACCGGTTATATTGCCAGTACGTATGGAATCAGGCCATATCCTTTTTATATCGGAATTGCACTTTCAATTCTGGGGCTATTGGGCAGCATTTTTTTTGTAAATGATACCCGAAAATTTGTAAAACAGGAAGAAAAATTTTCCTTTTTGCCGCCTCTTCAGAATATCTTTTTAGATACAAGTTTCAGGCATCATAATCTTTCTTCGGTAACTCAGGCGGGTTTAATTAATAATTTGAACGACGCGATGGTTTGGGGTTTACTACCGATTTTATTAGCTACAAAAGGATATGGACTTAAAGAAATAGGACTTATTGTTTCTTTTTATCCGGCAGTTTGGGGTATTGCTCAGTTATTTACCGGCAAACTTGCCGATAAAATATGTAAAAAAACATTATTGTTTTGGGGGATGCTCATTCAGGGAATAGGAATTGCCTTGTTGGTACTCGCAGTTGGAGTACTGCATTATTTGTTTATATCAATAGTATTAGGACTTGGAACTGCAATTGTCTATCCGGCTTTTCTCGCCGCTATTGCCGATGATACCCACCCTGAGCAAAGAGCAGAAAGCATAGGTATATTTAGGTTGTGGAGAGATTCTGGTTATGCCTTTGGGGCCATTTTATCAGGGCTTCTGGCCGACTCTTTTGGAATCAATGCCGCCATTTTTAGTATTGGGGTATTAACCATTATATCGGCTGTAATTGTCAAATTTAGAATGACTTGTAGCAGCAATAATTGCCAGCCAGAAGCATTAAAATTGGTGCCCGGATTCTGAGTTTTATTTTTTGTAATCCGTTTTGACTATCTCTTTTATTCCGTCTAAATAGCTTGTGGGTTTAAATGAAAATCTGTTTTCAAATTTGTCGCTATTGAAAACATAATCCCGGTCGTATTGATAGAGCATTTCATAAGTTTCTCTCATAATAGGGATAAAAAAACCCAATAGGCGGATCATGGTTTTGCCTATGATTCTGTATTTGGGTTTTACCCCCAATTGGGCGGCAAGGGCTTCAACCCACTCTTTACCGGTTAGTGGATTTTTTGCCGTAGGTAAATGCCAGGTTTGGCCAAAAGCATCGGGTGTGTTGCCCAGCAGGGCAGTGGCTTTGCCGGCATCAACGGTATAGGTAAAGGAGTGCTTAAAATTTGCGTTGGCCAGCCAGTTGGCGGTTTTTCCCTCGCTTAAGGGTTTGATAACGGTTTCTGTTAGAAGGCTGTTGTTTTTTATGGATGGTCCGTAAAAGTCGGCACAACGGGCAATTAAAGCTACCAAACCTTTTTGTTCCACGGCATCCCAAATCATTTGAATTAACTGCGCCCTTACTTCTCCTTTTTTGCTGGGCGGATTTATGGGGGATGTTTCTGTAATGGGATTCAGGTTTGTTCCTTCGTAAGCATAAATGTTGTCAAAGAAAACTAAACGGCTGTTGTTTTCAATACAGGCATTGATCACATTTTGCATAATAAGCGGCCAGGTTTTTTGCCAGGTTTTCGTCTCGTAGGGTAATCCGGCTGTTAAGTAAACCACTTCCGAATCCTTTACCGCATTTTTTACCTCATCGTAATTGGCAAGGTCGGCAGCAAAAAGAGAATCGGTTTCATTTACTTTTTGAGGATTCCGGCTTACTAATCTAATCTCTGAAGTATAATTTTTGAGGGCTTTGGCAAGCTCCCGGCTAATGGCGCCGCCTGCTCCAAGGATGGTTTGCATAGTTTCTATAATAAGCTGTTAGCTAATTAGCTAATTTGTACAAATATTCAGGTATTTTTTTACTAATACAATAAGGACAGATCCGATTCATCCTTCAATTACAGTCATTCATCCTTCTTTTTTATCTTCTCACAATTGTGTCCTGTATTTTTATGTTGTGTAATTGAAAGTTATTAAAATACGGTTTATGTTATGATATTTAACTGTCAATTAAATGGATGAGGGAATGACGGTTTTGATCTTCTGATTGTAAAATTATATAAATCGCAGGAAGAATAAGGCTGTAACGCTTTTGTTATATAAAATACTTTTGAATACTTTTGCGACTTGTTTAAAAAAATAATATTCTTGGTTAAAAGTATAGAGTAATAAACGATAAAGTCTTAAAAGTATAACTCCTCTGGCATCCGCCAATAGTGAACTGGGTTAAGTGTCTTCGAGATTTTCTAATATTCAAAATTCTATGTATCCATTCAATAAGGTATTAAGTGTAAGGCTTATAGCTGCTACGTTCCTTTTGTCTATTCTGTTTGTACTAAACTCAAAAGCACAGGTTGGTATTGGTACTAATTCTCCACATAATAGTGCACAATTAGAGGTTAAAGCTGACACGAAAGGGATATTGATTCCAAGAATGTCCGCTTCCCAGCGGAACGGAATCAGTAATCCGGCCGAAGGTTTGTTGGTTTACCAGACCGATAATACTCCGGGCTTTTATTTTTATAATGGCTCTTGGGTGCGTTTGGCTACCAGTGGAGATGTAGGCGGCGGGGGCGGTACTAGTGCCAGCGGCAACTTTATATTGACCGGAACGGTTGATCCATGGGGAGCCATAGGAAGGGACGGTGACTTCTATATTAATACCAGTAAGAATATTTTATACGGACCTAAAGCCGGCGGATCATGGCCGGCTAAAGGCATTGCCATGGGAGTGACCGGTCAAGATATTTCATCTGCCGGTACGCTGAGTATTAAAAATGGGGTAGGTGCAGTTTTGAATCCGGTAGTGATAGATCTGGCCGATAATTCGGTTACTTCTGCCAAAATTGTAGATGGAACCATCAGCAATGCTGATTTGGATAAAGCCAATATTCCTTTAAGCGGTTTTGGAGTTCCTTTAAAGAATATTTCGATGGGTGATTTTAAGATCACCAATTTGGCAGACCCTACTAAAAACCAGGAGGCAGCCACCAAAAAATATGTAGATGATAAGTTTGGTTCATTTACTGCGCCTACTTTAAGTCTCGACAATTTTCAGAATTTAAAAATTTCGGGAGGTAACTCCGTAAGTTTATCCGATTTATATCAGTCTTTAAGTCTAAGGGGAACTGTTCTTTCTATTTCCGGTCCGCGAGACAGCCATATAGATTTAGCAGGTTTGCTGCCCAAAGGCGGCGGGGGAGTGGTAGTGACCGATGCCAGCATGACTGGAACTGGTTTGTCGGGAAGTCCTTTATCATTGGCCGATGGTGGTGTGGATCTTAAAAAGATTGTGCCAATACCAAGCGGAACCCTGCTTGGAAATATGAGTGCCGCGGCCGATTCCCCAACGCCACTCACCTTTGCAGACCTGAAAGCCATGCTGGCCCTTACAAAAGCGGATGTAGGTTTGGCCAATGTGGACAATACAGCAGATGCGACTAAAAATGTATTATCGGCCAGCAAGCTTACCACTCCACGCAAAATTAACGGAGTAAATTTTGATGGTACCTCCGATATTACGATTACCGATCCAACCAAACAAGCGGCTAATGCCGATTTGACGGCTTTATCAGGCCTGGCCACTAAAGGTATTTTAGTTCGTACCGGTTCTGGTACAGCCGCTACCCGTGCCATAACCAGTGGAGCGGGTATTGATGTTACAAATGGAGATGGAGAGTTGGGTAATCCAACAATAAGTCTTTCTAATACAGCCGTTACTGCCGGAAATTATACCAATGCCAATATTACGGTAGATGCGCAAGGTAGGATTACGGCTGCGGCTAATGGAGCAGCCGGTGGTGGCGGTGCGGGAACAGTAACTAATGTTTCGGTAACTGGTAATAATGGGATTACCGCCAATGTAACCAATCCGGGAACAACCCCTGCAATCACTTTAGGATTAGGCGCCATTA
The DNA here is from genome assembly GCA_035631395.1 of Daejeonella sp. Classification (GTDB taxonomy): domain Bacteria; phylum Bacteroidota; class Bacteroidia; order Sphingobacteriales; family Sphingobacteriaceae; genus Daejeonella. The sequence continues at coordinate 12,679 of DASQIU010000154.1, forward strand.
CCCCAAGCTCAGTTACTGCTTCTGGAAATATTTCAGCAACTGGAACCATTTCGGGCAGTAATTTATCGGGCACGAATACCGGAGATCAGAATGCCAGCCAGGTACCTGTAACTGCAGTTTCTGGAATAACCTCTACCAATGTACAAGCTGCTTTGGTGGAATTGCAGGGCAAGATAACTACGGCCGCCGCCGGAGGTTTGACTGCTGTAAATCACGATGCTACTTTAACCGGTACCGGCGCTGCAGGAGCGGGAAATGAATTAGGTATTGCTGATAATGCCATTACCACTAGCAAAATTCTAGACGCCAATGTGACCGATGCTAAACTGGCAACCGGTATCAGCGGCGCTAAAATTTCGGGAAATATACCAGGCAATGCGGCCAATGTGACTGGTACGATAGCCATTGCTAATGGCGGTACTGGGGCTACTACTGTTACTGCTGCCAAAACAAACTTAGGCTTAGACAAAGTAGATAATACGAGTGATCTTAATAAACCAATAAGCACCGCCACACAAACGGCGCTGAACTTAAAGGAAGATGTATCGAATAAAAGTACAAACGTAATTACAGATGCAGCTTCTGATACAAAATATCCATCAGTAAAAGCCATTAAAACTTATGTGGATGCTCAGGTAAGTGCTGGCGGTGGAGTTTTGGATGCAACTACAACCGCGACGGGAAAAATTCAATTGGCCGGAGATCTGGGAGGAACGGCAACAGCTCCAACCGTTCCTGCATTGGCTAATAAGGAAAATACGACCAATAAAAGTACCAATGTAACCACTGATGCTGCATCAGATACGAAGTACCCATCGGTAAAAGCCATCAAAACGTATGTGGATACCGAGGTAAATAACGCGGTTATTTCGGCAGGTTCTGTGCCGGATGCTACTGCGGCTCTTAAAGGTAAAATTCAGTTGACTGGAGATTTAGGGGGATCAGCAGATGCGCCGACCGTTCCGAAGTTGGCCACTAAGGAAGATCTTACCAATAAAAGTATAAATGTAACTACCGATGGAGCATCGGATACGAAATACCCATCGGTAAAAGCGGTAAA
>DASQIU010000155.1:0-2766 GCA_035631395.1 Daejeonella sp.
ACATCTGGAGATACCCCAATTCAAAAAGCAGATTCTCCCTCAGGAAGGACAAATATTAAGTGCTATTAATTATGGCTGAGGAACTGCTTAAAACTTACCAAAAACAAGATTAAACCATTATGTAACATTTTAATGAAAAGCCTATCCAATAAAAAAACCAAAAAATGCCCTCCAATAAATGACCGATCTGTTTCGACAATATTTAAGCTCCAATAGAAAATCAAACCAAACTTAAAAAATGAACACCCGTATTATAATGACCATCAGCGCCCTGATCTTAGGTATTTCTGGTCTCACCCTCAGTTTTTTACCAGACCTTTTCTTAAACAACCTGGGAGTAGACAGCAGCCCGATCACTCTACTCTTAGGGCAGATCATCGGCGGACTATATTTTGCATTCGCTATGCTGAATTGGATGAGTAAAGAAAGTTTGATCGGAGGAATTTATAATCGCCCCATTACCCTGGCTAACCTCAGTCATTTTTTAATTGTGGGCCTGGCCATACTAAAGGTACTCCTGAAAAATCCCGATCTTCCAATATTAATCTGGGCAACAGGCATTATTTATCTCGTTTTTGGAATACTTTTCACACGCATATTTTTCCAGCATCCGGTTAAGAGTTCAGATGTGGATTTTATAACGGTTTAAGAAAGCCAGATTTTTAACAATCAGCTTGAATAAGAAAGAAATTTGTCTGTTTTAAAGTTCCTTTAATCAGCTTTGCTATAAAAAATCCAGGGGGCTTTTGATATTGGAAAGCTGCCTATCTCCTACGTGGGTATAAATTTGCGTGGTTTTAATGTCCTTATGGCCCAATAGTTTTTGAATAAATTGAATGTCGGTGCCGTATTCCATGAGGTGGGTGGCATAACTATGCCGGAGGCTATGAATGCCTATGGTTTTATTGATTTTAGCCTTTCGCATGGCCTGCTTGAATACTGCCTGGGCACTTCGCACGGAATATTGTTGGCCATCCTGCCCTTCAAACAAATACTTGGCGGGCTTATATTGCTTGTAATAGGTACGCAAAATTCCCAAAACGTAATTGGGAAGATTTACGTAGCGGTCCTTTTTGCCTTTGGCCGCTTCAATAAGCACTTTCATCCGACCAGAATCAATATCTTGTATTTTTAAACGGACAATTTCACTTACCCGCAAGCCCATACCGTAGCATAATTGAAGGAGTAATTTGTGTTTATTGTTATCGGTAACCTCAAAAATTTTCTTGATTTCGCGATTATTTAAAACCTTGGGTAATAGGCTGGCTTTCTTGGGCCGCGGAATTTCCATAAAGAAACTCTCTTGCTGAAGCACTTGCTCAAAATAAAATTTAACCGCATTAATGCGACTGTGCAATAGGTTTTCGCTAAGTTTTAATTGATTGATGCAAAACAAAAAATATCCCCGAAGTCGCTCGGCAGTGAGCTCATTTACAGGATGATGGTTTAGGATTTTTAACAATTGCCCAAACTCATTAGTATAGGTGCGTATAGTTGCCGGGCTGTATGCCTTCAGTTTTAGAGTTTCGACATATTTTTGGCAGGCATCCTGATTAATGGGATGAATATGTAATAAAATTTTGTCCAAAATATCCCGTGGAGGCAAGTGTAACCTCTCCCGGTTGAAATTAGTATCGGCCAAATACCAGCCTTTTTGGCTGATGCTCCATCGGGCACGTGGAAACTTATGTCTAAAGCGGTCGACAAGTGCTTTATTATAGGGAAAACGAATCCAAATAACTGGTTTACCAAAATGCTCTCCATAGGAGATTTGAACACTATAAGGTTTATTTTCAGCCATATACGTAGAATGAATTGTTAAATTTCGGCCAATTCAAAATGCGTTATGCGCCTTTTGAATTGCGACCGCTTCTTAAATCACCTTATATTCATTTATTTATACACAGAAACAAGATTTTTAAGAATTAGTTGGGATTTTTAAGAAATGCGTCTATTTTAGAGTTATGTGTAAACTTAAGAGAACTGAACGGCAGAAGAGTTACCCAAGACTGCAAAAAGTTAAAAGGACCGCCCGAACCCAAAGCTAAAAACCATTGGATAATTTAAAAAGAAGAGCACTATATGAACCAAATCAACTTCAAAAGTAAAGCATTTTTCTATTGTTTAATATTCGTTTTTAGTGCTTTGTTAATCTGGAATTTATATTTAACAATATTTTATTCAAACCTTTTGGGATTAATTCCAATAACAATCCAAGGTGCCATATTAGTTATGATTTTTCTAAGAAACAGATATACCAAAATTGCAATTAAAGTCTGGGCACTAATATTTCTAATTATTGGTCCTGGATTGCAACTTGTAGGGCGGCTTTTGCAAGACTTTGTCGACAATTTTGCTAATGCTGACCTAAATCATTATCTAACAAAGAGCTTGAATCTAATAATTGGACTTTTGTTAACAATTTATGCAGAACAAGCAATAGAAATAGTTGAATTGAAGACAGAAGAAAACACTATTGACCAGAATAATCCAATTAACTAAGCCTACACATAACAGGGGTTTTGCGTCAGGCGGGCTGAAATACAAACTTGAACTTTCCTACTTTTTAATATCTTTAGTGCTGGGTTAAACTTTGGTGCAGGTATCTCCCGCCCAACGCAAAGCCCCGGAACGTTAGGCGTCACCCTGCGACGGGTAGTGCAATAAGGAGCTACTGAAAAAAATGAAGTTAATAACCTGGAATTGTCAAGGAGCTTTTAGAAAAAAGGCAGACATCATTTTGCTTCAACGACCAGACATTTTGGT
>DASQIU010000156.1:0-3570 GCA_035631395.1 Daejeonella sp.
CCGCGTTTTCATTGGCCGAACCAATCAGTTCCAGGTTACGGATGGTGAAACGATCGAGCCACATATAGCGGTCCTCCTCAATTCTGGAAATAGAGGAAATATGCTGCAAATTGCGGTGCTCAGTCTCATTTAAATAGTGCAGCGCCACCCCCGCAGCCGTAATGGCCAAACCTAAACGCTCAATGCCAAAACCTTTTAATGATTTTACTTCGAAATGTTTCAGCAGGGTTTCCTGGGCATAATCGCCTCCATAAGCCCATTCGTCCAGTTCATAGGTATAAAAACGGTCGCCAAACTGCTCCAGAAAATCGCGGCGACGGCTTTTCTGATAGATAACCTCGCTGGGTTTAAAACTTTGCAGCAGCTTGTCGATATAATCGGCATTGCCCTGAGCCACCAAAAATTCGCCGGTAGAAATATCTAAAAAGGCAACTCCCATCTGATTTTTTTCAAAATACAGAGAGGCCAGATAATTATTGGTTTTTTGCTGGATGATATTGTCGTTGTACGATACACCCGGAGTAACCAGCTCGGTAACGCCACGTTTTACAATGGTTTTGGTGGTTTTTGGATCCTCTAACTGATCGCAAATGGCTACCCGCTGTCCGGCCCGAACCAGTTTAGGAAGATAGGTTTCCAGCGAATGATGCGGAAAACCTGCCAATTCAATATGCGAAGCGGAACCATTGGCCCGTTTGGTTAACACAATGCCTAAAATGCCGGAGGCTTTTACCGCATCCTGCCCAAACGTTTCATAGAAATCGCCCACCCTAAACAACAATAAGGCGCCAGGATATTTGGCCTTAATGGTATTGTATTGTTGCATTAAAGGGGTTTCTTTCTGAGTATTCTTTGCCAAGGTATTCTATTTTTAAAATCGGGGGTAAAGTTAATGGATTGCAGGGTTTTTCAGCAGAAAGCTGGAAAAATTCAGGTGATACCGAATTTGTGGCCGGAAGATAGCAAATAAATGTTTAGTGTTAAGGAATCAGCTTATATAAAAATGTTCTATTAATGCTTAGTAAAGCTACTGCTGCTCGTCGAGTGTTACTTTTTTCGTTTTATCATTTGATTTTCTATAGGCACTCAAGAGGGCTCCGCCGTTTCCCTGCAGCTGGAAAAGTAACCAAAAGAGCCGCGGCTGCTTTTTATTGCTACCAATTTCTACTAAGGCCTTGCCTGTGCATCCCGCAATAAAAAGAAGGCCGAAGAGGTAGAACGGGGAGTTTATCAGGTATCTTCTGCAATATGTCTAAGCAACACGCAGGCTGGTGCAAATAAAATCCAAGCCGTTCCGACATCGTCCTCGGCCTCACAAGGTTTAGCGTTAAGAAAGTTTTAAAAACAGCCTAAGAACATTCAATTTAGCAGTTCAGAAGCAATTCGGAGAAGTGGTGCAGAAAATTTGGTGAGCAGGAACATTCCCACGGCTCGAATTGCAGATAGCTGTTTTTAGAACTTTTAGCTAAAGCTTGTGAAGCCTTGAATTTTTGCTAATTTTTTTTCAAGAAAAAGTAGAGAAAGATACAAAAGGCGTAAAACTATTCACATTGAGCCTGCCCAACTCACAGAATCGGACAGGCTCAATGTGATAAAAAATATCTCTACACTTATCTCAGAAAAATCTATTGCCCCGGATGATAAGTTCTGTCTGCATGCTTTAATACATCTTCTTTGTAAAACAGCACATCCTTAAACTCTCCCTTGGTGTACATTAAAGCCTGATTATCAAAATATTTAGATTTCGGATCGCTCACCTGTCCACCGGCCAATAAGGATTTGGCTTTAATTTTATCGCCAAACTCTACGGCGCAAATGAAACTGTTGCCATTATAACCATAACGTTTCTGGGTTCCCGGAAAAGTGCGGCTAACAAAGGAAGGCAAACTTCCCCAAGTGGATGCTGCAAAACCAGAAGGTAAACTGGGTTGCGCATCGTCAAACTTTAAATCTAAATCACCATTAAGTCTTTGATAACGGTTTATTTCGCCCCAGGCAATTTCCCAGGTTCCAAATTTGCTTTTCAGTTCATCTACTACTGCAACCAGGGGCTGCAATAAAGTTTCGGCAGAAGATTTGGCCGCAAAAGATTTGGATTTATCCACCTGATCCGCTTTATCATCCTCTCCTTCTACTCTAAGAACTTTAGGCCATATTTTTTGTGCCCATTCAATGGCCAAAGTGGTAGCCACAGAGCTTTCTGAAGAATTTTTATCCCAATTGGCCAGCACTTTTATTGGCGCTTCCAGAGATTGATAAGCCACATCAGACTTATTAGCCTGATATGCTTTTAACAAGGCTGGCAATAAAACATCAAAAGCGGCCAAATGGGTATCATAACCAGCGGCAATTACTTTATCAATGGTATAATGCTCCTGGTTGCCTAAAACTTTTACCGCGTTTATGCCGCGGAAATTCTCGCCATCGGGCGCCATATAAGCCGGGTAGTTTTCTTTTTTAGGACTGCTATTCCCAGAAACGGTATAAGGAGTTGAATTGCAGTTCTGGATCCATCCGCTGGCAGGATTATAAACATGCACCGATTCTTCTACCGGATGCAATCCTTTCCACTCAGTTGCCGAGGTGCTTCCATCTACCGGTTTAGACCAATCCAGGTTTTTATCCCTAACGGGGATAAAATTGCCGTGCCAATAAGCAATGTTCCCTTTGCTATCGGCAAAAACGGTGTTATTTGACGTGTTGGCTTTCAAATCCATCGTCTTTTTAAAATCTTCCAAACCCTTGGCTTTGGTACGTTGCCAGCTTTGAATTAAACTGGTCATGGAGCGGTTATAAGATTTCAGGCTGATCCATTGCCCATTTCGTTTGGCCATTACCGGGCCATGGTGCGTGTAAAAAGCGGTGATGGTTTTAGATTTCATCACCTCGCCATCGCGGTAGCGAATAGTAATTTGCTTTTGGGTAACCGGCTTTAAAGCCTTGTTGTATTCATAAAAATACTGGTTGCCTTTCTTGGTCACTTTTTCGGCATACATATCGGCTACATCTACCTGACTGGAAGTATGCATCCAGCCGCAATTTTCATTAAAGCCCTGATAAACAAAAAACTGCCCCCAGGTTACGGCGCCATAAGCATTTAACCCTTCCTGACTGCTTACCTGCACTTCGGGACGGAAATAAAAAGTTACATGCGGATTGATATACAAAATGGCCTTACCTGATTCTGTTTTAGAAGGTGCTATGGCAAAACCATTGGATCCGCTTGGCAAATCTTCAATTCCCGGTTTTATTGCTGCCGAAAACTCATTGCCTCCAGTATAAAAGTTTTTCAGTTCAGAAATGCTTAACCCGCCGGTGCTGATAGCGCCAATGCTGCCATCGGTCCACAACAAAGGATACCAGGGCTTGAAACGCGTTAATAAAGCCGGTTTTACCTGCGGATTTTTATATAAATAATAGTTCAGACCATCGGCATAAGCATTTAATAATTTTTTGAGCCAGGGAGCTGCTTTATTATAATCAGCTACAGCTTCGGCTGAGTCGATGATCAATCGGATCTGCAAATCATTGTACAATTCCGATTCGCCTTTCAGTTCAGAAAGCCGGCCC
>DASQIU010000157.1:0-4512 GCA_035631395.1 Daejeonella sp.
CACCCTCTTTTACCATGGGCGTGTGCATTACCTTATCCTGGATGATGGTGCCTTTAGGTTTCTCAGAGGCAATGTTCCAGTCATTCACACCCCATATCATGGTTACATTTTTGACATTGGGAACATGGTACCTTATTTCAATAGTATTCCCGCGGGTTAAAAGGCAGCACAGTAATAAGGTGATGCATATTAAATGTTTAAGCATAGCAAGCTGTTGGTAATTTTTCAGATACATTTCGATTGGACAGCATAAACACTGCTGCAAGGCAAATGTTTCTTCATAATTAAATAATTCAAAGCTTAATGCTAACGAGGCTTCTTTACCATATTCATTTGTGATCCTAGTAGAGTGTAAAAAGTCTTGGTTTGTGGGGACACAGACCAAGTAAAACCTGCCAGATATTAAAAAATTCTTTCTTGTTAGTAGCCCTTCTGAAAAATCCTCATTGTACCTTCTCAATTGTTTCCGTCAGAAATTATATAAATCTCTTCCTTAAAACTATAAAAGCATCTCTTTCTTGTCACGGTAGTTTTGCAGCATCAATTTATTAATCATTAAAATGTTCGTGGAAAAAGACAATTGGCTGTGCAGCCAACGAGGCATTAACAAGAGTCTGCTTTACAGTGATATTTTAATTAAAACGCAAATCAGACACTGGTTTGTGAGTTATAAACCATCAAATGCAAACCTTTTGTCTCTAAAAACTAAAAAAAATAATAAATCAAAATTTAGAAAATGAAAAAAATTCTATTCGCCATTGTCTTACAAGTATTGGGTATGGCGGCGTTAAAAGCACAACAAATCAAAGGCATTGTAAAAGATGAATTAGGCAATGCTATCAGTAATGCAACTGTATCTTTATTAAAAGCTAAAGACCTTTCGGTGGTTAAGCTTGAGCTTTCTAAAGAAGGAATATTTGGATTTAGTCCACTAATGCATGACAGCCTGCTGATACACATCAGCCATGTAGGTTATCAACCCTTTTATTCAGAAAAGTTTTATTACAACGGAACACCGATTACTTTACCTGCAATTGAATTACAAAGCGTAAATATCAATTTGCAAACAGTTACGGTAACTGCAAGAAAGATGGCGGTTGATGTGAAGTCTGATAGGACTGTTTTGAATGTGGAAGGAACTATTAATTCAACGGGAAGTGATGCACTGGAATTGCTGAGAAAATCTCCCGGTGTTACGGTTGATAACGATGAAAAATTAAGTGTAAATGGGAAAAATGGGGTTCAGGTTTATATTGATAATAAACCCATGCCATTAAACGGACAGGACCTGAGTGGCTATTTAAAATCAATTCCTGCTTCGCAAATTGAGGCTATTGAGGTTGTTCACAATCCAGGAGTAATGTATGAAGCTTCCGGCAGTGCAGGTATCATCAATATCCGCCTGAAAAAGAATAAAGCAATGGGTTTCAATGGTAGTGTAAATGCGGGCATTAGCGCAGGGAAGACTGGGATGTGGGAGAATGGTTTTTCCATCAACTATCGCAACAAAAGATTAAATGCTTATGGTAATTACAATGGGAACTATGGTAAACTGGAAAGTGAATTTGAACTACGTCGTGTAGTCAAAGACACCATTTTTGACCAGCGGACTAAAATTCTTTTGACCAAAAAAAATCCTGTATTCAAAGCAGGATTAGACTATACTATTAACAGCAGAAGCGTTGTAGGTGTTACCATAAATGGAAACATTAATGCTCCCCAGGTTACAAACAATAACACTACACCTATTTCTTTTCATTCTGCCGGTAATGTAGATAGGATATTGGTTGCAGAAAATAATGCCAAGCAAAGAAATAACAACATCAACTCCAATCTCAACTATAGCTATAAGGATACCTTAGGCAGAACGTTGATGGTAAATGCGGACTATGGGTACTATGATAACAAACAGGATCAAACACAGCCCAACACTTTCTTTGACGCAACCGGTAATAACGAGTTGTATCGTCGCAATTACCTAATAACCTCACCAACAAAAATTGACATTTATTCATTGAAGGCAGATTATGAGCAAAATTTTGCAAAAGGTAAATTAGCTTTTGGTGGAAAGACTGGCTATGTAAAAACAAATAATGATTTTAACCAGTATAATGAAGTGGGTAATGCATGGAACCTCGATAAAGACAGAAGTAATTTTTTTGGATATAAAGAGAACGTTAATGCAGGTTATATCAATTACTCAAGAGCACTGAAAGGGGTGGTTATGCAAGCCGGAATCAGGGCCGAACAAACCAATGTGGAAGGGAATTTAAGAAGCTTCAAAAATAGTGGTAGTAATTATGCAGAAGAGACTTCTACTTTTAAAAGGGACTATATAGATTTCTTTCCTAGCGTAAGTGTTACTATTGCCCCTAAATCAAAAAACCAATTTGCTTTAGCTTATAGTCGCAGAATTGACAGGCCTGTTTACCAGGATCTTAATCCTTTTGAATACCGGATCAATGAATACACTTATCATAAAGGAAGCACAGATCTTCGGCCACAGTATACCAATACGGTAAGCCTTACCCATACCTTTAAATATACGTTGAATTCTACATTAAGTTATAGCCATGTAAAAGATGTATTTGGTCAATTAGTAGATACCGCACAAGGTGTGAAAGGTTATTTGGTGAACAGTAATATCGCCAGCCAGGACATTGCAAACTTAAACATCAGTTATCCTTTTCAGTATGGAAATTATAATCTGTTTGCCAATATGAATACATACTATTCAAAGTATAAAGCTGATTTTGGTGCTAACCGCAACATTAACCTGGATGTGTGGGCTGTAAATATATATGCTCAGAATAGTTACAGGTTTAGCAAGGGATGGTCTGCGGAAGTAAGTGGATTTTATTCATCTCCATCTATTTGGCAAGGCACCTTAAAAACAGCCTCCATCTGGAGTGCAGATGCTGGTGTACAAAAGCAAATACTTGGTGGCAATGGAACAATTAAGGCTTCTGTAAGCGATGTGTTTAAATCTATGAAGTGGAGTGGCTCCAGTCGTTTTGCCGGGCAAGATGTAGCTTTTGCAGGAAGGTACGATAGCCGCCAGCTGAAATTGAATTTCACTTATCGCTTTGGTAACCAAAAGCTGAAAGCCGCACGTCAGTATAAGACCGGTTTGGAAGAAGAAAGTAACAGGCTTCAAAGCAGTGGTGGATTGGGGCATCATTAATCAGTAACAAGCAGAAAAATAAAGTTACCAGTTACACCAATTAAAAAACCCAGATATCCATTGATATCTGGGTTTTTTAATTGCAGTCAACATTTTAAAAATCTTTTTAATTATTGAAATTTCTTAATTCGAGTTATATCAAAATCAATAATTGTTTCGGCAACCGGGTGTTTTTTGATATAAAATAGAATTGTCTTTTTTACGAGGATTTCCATATTTTCAAATGCAATTAATAGTTGCATTTTGAAAACTATTCTAAGAGCGGTTAGCCCTGTACTCTTTTAGTAACAAAAACAATATTTGCCATATTCATTTGCAAGCCTATATTTGATATTTATAAATCAGGCATTCAGTGTTTTTGCCGGATCCCTGCAACAACGATACCTAAACAGCTCATGAAGAAACTCCTCATTTTTCTACTCTTACCCTTACAGGTACTCGCCCAAAAATTTAGCAAGGAAGAAATTAAACGCTGGGAAGCCCAGGCCCAGCAGGTAACCATTATCCGCGATAATTGGGGAATTCCGCATGTGTATGGAAAAACCGATGCCGATGCCGTTTTTGGTTTGATGTACGCTCAATGCGAAGATGATTTTAAGCGGGTGGAGATGAATTATATCGAGAAACTGGGCCGGCTTTCTGAACTGAAAGGCGAATCGGAATTGTACAATGATTTGCAGATCCGATTGATCATCGACTCAGCCGAAGCTGTAGCCGATTACAATAAAGCAGCTCCCTGGCTCAAAAAACTATTGAACGCCTATGCCGACGGACTGAATTATTATCTGTATAAAAACCCGCAGGTAAAACCGGCTTTATTAACGCGTTTTAAGCCCTGGTATCCTTTGTTGTGGACCGATGGCAGCATTGGCGCTATTAGCACCGGAGGGTTAAGCATTTCTGAATTGAAAAACTTTTATACTGGAGGCAATGAGTTTTCGGCAGCAATAAAACCGGAAATTGAAGATTTGCCTAGTGGTTCCAACGGTTTTGCCATAGCGCCATCTAAAACAGAATCAGGTAAGGCCATTTTGTATATCAATCCGCATGTAACCTTTTATTTCCGGCCCGAAGTGCAGGTAAGCAGCCAGGAGGGATTGAATGCGTATGGCGCCGTAACCTGGGGGCAGTTTTTCGTTTATCAGGGCTTTAATGATTATTGCGGTTGGATGCACACTTCCAGTCAGGTAGATGTAGCCGATATGTATGCCGAAAAAGTAATCAAAAAAGGCAACCAGTATTTTTATGAATACAACAAGGCTTTAAAGCCGGTTACCCAAAAGCAAATTACTATTCGCTACCGCGATGGCGAGGTGATGAAATCTAAA
>DASQIU010000158.1:0-2329 GCA_035631395.1 Daejeonella sp.
AAATCTATAACCGAAAAGATTATCGGAGCTTCTTTTGAGGTGCATAAATTTTTAGGCAATGGATTTCAAGAGGTAATTTACCAGCTGGCTTTAGCTTATGAAATGTATAAGTCCGGTTTAGACTTTGCAAGAGAAATTGAACAGGATATCTATTATAAAGATCTGCAAGAACCTATTGGAACGAGGCGAGCAGATTTTGTAGTGGATGGGAAAATACTGTTAGAATTAAAAGCAATTGCCAAATTGGAGGATGTACACCTAGCCCAGGCTTTGAATTACCTAAAAGCTTATAAGCATGAAGTAGGATTACTCATTAACTTTGGCGCAAAGAGCCTTGAATTTAAACGACTAGTACTAACTCCAGTAAAATCGATTAATATAATCTGAATCGCGGATTAAACTGATTAATGGATTGCACGGATTCAGCGAAATCTTTTAATCCATAAAATCTGTGATTCAGAAAAAAGACAACAAAGTTTCAAACATAACAATGAAAATCATCTTTATGGGCACCCCCGATTTTGCAGTAGCATCTTTAGATGCTTTGCTAAAAGCGGGCTGTGATATTGTGGCGGTGGTTACCGCTCCGGACAAACCGGCTGGCCGGGGCCAGAAAATAAATGAATCTGCCGTAAAACGGTATGCTCTTGAAAAAGGCTTGCCAATTTTACAGCCTCTTAAATTAAAAGACCCGGCTTTTTTGGAAGAGTTACACTCTTTAAAAGCCGATTTACAGGTGGTGGTAGCTTTCCGCATGCTACCCGAGGTAGTTTGGAATATGCCGCCAAAAGGAACTATTAATCTGCATGCATCTCTGTTGCCGCAATACCGTGGCGCCGCACCCATTAACTGGGCCATTATAAATGGGGAACATACTTCGGGCGTAACTACCTTTTTTCTAAAACACGAGATAGATACCGGTGATATTTTGTTTGCCGAGCCGGTAAGCATAGCAGAGCAGGAAACTGCCGGCCAATTGCACGATAAACTAATGACTGTTGGAGCCGTTTTACTTGTAAAAACCGTAAAAGCCATTGAATCGGGAGATTATACGGAAACTCCTCAAGATAGCATCCAGGCAGAAATGCTGCATCATGCGCCAAAAATCTTTAAAGAAGATTGCCTGATCAACTGGCATCAGCCCATGCAGCAGGTTTATAATCAGATTCGAGGATTAAGCCCGTACCCTACTGCCTATACAGTTTTCCAGGACAAAACGCTTAAGGTTTTTAACGCCCAACCCGAAAAAACAAATATGGAAACTGTTCCGGGCTCTTTTTTAACCGATGAAAAGACCTACCTGAAGTTTGCCTGCACAGATGGTTTTATTCATTTAACCGATGTACAGCTGGAAGGAAAGAAAAGGATGTCTGTTATTGAGTTTTTAAGAGGCTTGCGATTTTAAAGGCCGGTAAGTTGATACTGGCGACATCCGTACACGGCCTATATCCACATAATAGATGTAACGAAACATCAATTGGGTAGCCAGGGCGCCAAAAAAGTGCCAGAGAAAATGAGTTCCAACCGATAAAAGTTTCCAGCTATCGGCTATCCTGAAAAATAAAGCCAGGCTAAAACAACCTATGGCAAAAAAAATGAATTGCCCCCGCAAAAAACGGGTTCGAACCTGATAAATAAGCAACGGCGTGAACACCGTTAATACCATAATGGCATAATTTAAACTGGTGCTCCCGTTCAGGTTAAGATGTTCAAACAGATATTCGCGAAGGATAAACCGTAGAATAACGAACAACACAATAATACCCACAGCGTAAATTTTTCGCTGCAATACTTTTGCCCAGAAATAAGCACTGGTCATGATAGAAAGCAGCAAAATGGGCAGCCAATCCAGATAAATAAACACACTATATAGTCTCAGGCCATGGTAAATGGTACCGCCAATACTACCAATAAGCAGTAAATAAGTAGCTACCGATAGAAAAACCGACCGGGTAGAAAATCCTTTGAGCTTATACAACCAATAAATGGCCAGCAGCATAAACAAAAAGGCAGTAAGTGCATTGAGCGGCTCAGGAATAAGATTCCGCAGATTGGTTTCTGCATAAACCATTCCACCGTCGGCGGGGAAATTTTCTAAGGCAATTAGTGTAAGCTGGTTCATCAAACATGAGAACCCAATAAGCCTATAAATTGTTCAGTTTGCGTAACAGAAATCTGGATACCTCGTTAAAATATCTCTTTTTATTAAAACCCATCACCCACTGGATTCCATGGGCCGCATTGGTTAAAAACACCTCCTCAGCCTGGTTTAATATCTCGGGGTTAATCTGTGCTTCAATTAAATTGAGGTTATTTTCTTTAGCTAACT
>DASQIU010000159.1:0-5295 GCA_035631395.1 Daejeonella sp.
CAGAGCAAACGCCAAAATAAGTGAGCTTTATTTGGGCGGCTGATTTCTTTCCAGAACAATACCAGCAGCAGAAATAATGAAATGGCTATAATGATATAATTCCAGGTCATGCTACTTCCTCTGATTTAAGTTTTTGAAATACTGCTGCCAAAGTCCGGGGCCGGGAGCTGTTGCGGCCTGTGGTAGTTTTATATCCGCAGGGATCATTTTCTGTAAGGCGGTTTCAACGGTGGCAATATCCTGCGCTTTTATTTGCTGCGGCTTGCTTTCCATTATTTTACGCATGGCTATTAATGCGTTTAAATAATCGCCGGGGCGGCTGGCTGCTGCATTACTGAGCTGCTGGTTGGTTTGCTGCAAGATTTCTTGTTCCGCGGGACTGATTTGGCCCCCGGTTTTTAATTTTTGTAAAATGGCTGCTGCCTTTTTTAGTACCTCAACCTGATTGGCTTTATGAGCACTTTGCCTTTGGGCTAATGGATTGATAATTTGGTCCAGCTCTCCGCTGAGGCGCTTTTCGGGTTTCAGAGGCGGTGGGTTGAAAGCGGTTTTGGCCACATAAGCCCTTGATTTTTGCTGCAAATCTTTCAACAGGCGCAAAGCCTTGTATTCATAAGGCAAGGCTTCGGCGGGTTTATAGGTGCGCAGGCGCAGCTCAGAATTCCACATTTCGGTCAGCGTGGCTTTCAGTTGGGCTTTCAGTTCGGGTTCAAAAAAGGTGGCATCTTCGGCATTGTCATGTTTATGGCCGTAGGCTTCCAGTATTTTGTCCATATTATTTTGCTCTCCGGCATGTTCATGCTCGTCTTCATCATGATGCTCTGTTCCCGATTCAAATTCTTCGCCTAAAAATTTTCCGTAACGCAGGCGAAGCAGCTTTTGGTCGATACCCAGGTTATTGCTGCGGGTTTTAAAACTCTCTACGCTGGTGGTATCTTTTTCTTTGAGCAGTTTTTCGGTATCGATGATAATTTGCCGCTGGCTTCTGAAATATTCGGGTACTAAGTTTACTCCTGAGGCCATTCCTTCCAGACTCATCAGTTGGGTGGTATCTTGTATGGAAACCACAAACACATCCGAACGGCTTTCCTGGTTGCGGGTATCCAAAGCCCGGATATAAAAATACAGTTCATCGCCCGGAATCATTCCCAAAGCTTTCAGGTCGATGGTTTTTTGAAGTGCATATTGGGGTAATTGTCCAGCAAAAGAAGATGCAAAGGCGATTTTCTGTTCCTTGAATTTTACTCCTTCGCCTTTTCCGCTGGCAATGGTGGCCCAGATATGGGCATCTTTTATGCCGTAATCATCGGCAATAGAAAGCTGTAAGTTTACTTTCTGCGGATGGCCGAAATCAATGGTACTATAGGGTTTAGGATTCAGCACCTTAATTGCCGGTGGCTGGTCTGGGATGATCTCCAGTTTATAGAGATCGGATAAGCGGCCATCTATACTGACCTGGTAAAAGCCGGGCTGGTGAATGCGTTTAGAAATTTGCCAGCGGGTTTGTTCGTTATTGAGTGGTTTAAGCTCCAGCTTTTCATGGTCGTTGAAAATGAAGCTCAGGTTCTTAACCGGTTTGGTAGTTTGAATGAGCCAGCTCAGCTCAGAGCCCTCTTCAGCAAGTATGGAAAACTGCTGTTGTTTTCTGCTCTTTTTGCGGGTATAAGCGGGTGGTTGTAAACTTATTTGTAGCGATTTGATTTCGGGTAGCAGCACTTCTTTAGCCTGCGTTTTTCCGTTTCCGGTTTTTAAGTTTTCCTGCTGCGGAAATAGATTTAGGGCCTGAAAAGGGATAATCGAAATCAGGAATGAGGCGGCCAGGGCCAGTACTAATATCCCTGCCGAAGATTTTATCCGCCGGTTAAAGTTGGGCTTGGGCAATCCGGGTAAAATCTGCTCTATTTTTTGTTTTTGAAGTCTCTCCAGAAAATTTAAAGATTCCTGTGGCCTTAAAACCAACTGGCTGCTTTCTTCCAGTTCCGGATAAGTTTGGTTTAGAAAGCGGGATATTTCTGTTTCGTTAACCTTGCGGGAAAGATAAAAAACGGCAAAGCCGGCTGTAGAAATCAGGCCTAAAAGGATGAGCCAACCTACCGGGATGTTTGCAAATAAAAGTATTACAGAGCTAATAAGCACCAAAGCTGCTATCCAAAGACATAATCCCGATAGGATTATGCTGGCCATCCACTGTTTTTGCAGGGATTTAATGAATTCTTTAGCTCCCGGATTAAACATGTTTTTGTGTGGATTTATGTTGCCAGCTTACCCATCTTTCTACTAAAAACAAGATAAAAAATGCCAGCCAGAAAATATGCGAAAGGTCCTTGTTGGCTTCCGCAGATGGGGATGAAATCTTTGTTTTTGCTGAATAAACGGGATTTTGTTGGGTGGCATCTATTGTTCTTAGCTCGTATTGGTTATAGCCAAATTCAGGGGAAGAAGGCGTGTTCAGAATGAAAGGCAGCATCAGCCGGGTGAAATCATTATTCCAAACCAGATCGGTCCATTCGGGATTAAAACGGGTGTAAAAGCGATAAAATTGTTGTTCCCCTTTTTGCTGAAGGCTTAATATCGGATTTCCAAATCCATCTTGCCAAAGTGCCTCTGATGGGGGAATGGCGCTGGCCGGCATGATTCTCTGATATAAAGAAATTGCTTCCGCCGAGTTGGAAACCTGTGGATATAGCTGGCTATTTATTTGTTGGGTCTGTCCTTTTTGGTACAAAAAAACTCGGACACCGCCAGGTAATTGGCGGCTTAAAGCGGCATCGAAAGGTTTTTCCGATAGCCAGAAAATCTGGTCAAATTTCTCGGTTTTAGAGGTTTCGCTCAGGTTGTGGATGTTTATTTTCCGGCCCGAAAAACTTTGTACGGCTTCTATAGCGGCTTTAAGATAGCGCAAATCATTGGGGTATTTATCGGTATATAAGGCAATGTTGATAACCGAAGTATCCACTAAGAGGCTATCTCTTTTGCCCGAATCCCCTTTTTCGTCAAGCCATAGTTTCCCCTGGCGGATTTCGCTTTGTAAATCTCCAGCACTTTGCCAGGCTTTGACGTTTTGATAGGAATAATGCGTATTGGATTTTTCGTTGTAGCTTTTTATCACCCGGATATTATCTGAACCACTTAAATAGGCGCCATAAAGTTTGCTGGACACAGAATCCCCGGAAGGGTAAGTTTTCCAGTTTAAATTCAATGAAATTTCAGGCCTCTGACCGTAAAAGCGGTTTAGCGAATTTGGAGTGAAAAGATATACCGGGAATTGTGCCGGAAGCTGCTGATTTAAGTTTTGTAAAAGCGACCAGTAGGAGAGGTTTTTCTTCTCCGGATTTTTCTTCGGCTGAGGATTTTGTTTCAGTGCTTCGGCTAAATCCGCTTGTTTAAATTCCGGATTGAAATAATGGAACTCGTATCCGGCTTTTTTGAGCGAATCTATTTGAGGTTTAAACTTGGTATAGGTTTCCGGCAAATTTTCCTGCTCTATCATGATCCAGCCGGTGTTTTTTGCCTGGCCGGCATGTTGACGTAAATAAGGGCGGGCTAATAAAAAGGCCAGTAAAATGAGCAGCAAGCAGCGCAAAAATAAAAGCAGCAGGTCCATCAGGCGCAGGCTGCGGGCATTTTGGCGGGCGCTTTCCTTTAATAAAGAAATGCTTCCAACACGTAGGGTTTTGCCGTTTTTGATGTTCCACAAATGTATAATCAGCGGAACCGCTATGCCCGCAATTGCAAATAACCAGATGGGATTAAACAGTTGGAACACTATGCTTTTAATTTATTATGCTGATTTAGAAAATCTCTTAAAGCCTGATCTAAAGGCTGATCGGTGCTGATCATGCGGTAAAAAATATGCCGGTCTAAGAGCTTTTCTTTTACCTGCGCTAAGTGTTTGGCCAGATTTTCCTGGTAGGTTTTTGCCATGTGGCTGGCATCCATACGGATGGTTTCACCGGTTTCCAAATCTTCTAAAGTAGAATATCCTTTGTAATTCAAATCCAGCTCGTTTTTCCCCATTAAATGGAAAACAATTACTTCATGTTTTAAAGCCGTTAACGTATCCAGTAACTGGAAAATTTCATCTTTTTGTTCATATAAATCGGTAATAAAAACCAACAGTTCCCTTTTCAGTCCGGCGGCATAAATATCTTTATACTGCATGGGCGAGGTGAATTTTCCGCCCGCCTGAATATGTTCTAACTGATAAAAAAGGCGGGACAAATGCTGAAAATCCTGTCGGGCGGCTAGAGAAAACAAACCCTTGTTTTGGAACACATACAAGCCGATGGCATCGCCCTGCAAACTGGCCAGATAAGCCAATGAAGCGGCCAAATACCGGGCATAATCTATTTTGGTATACCCGGAATCTTCATGTTTCATGGAGCCGCTGGCATCGATTAAAAAACGTACAGAAATACTGGTTTCCACCTCCGACTCCCGGATGTAATACCGGTCTGAGCGGCCATACATTTTCCAGTCCAGCCAACGTAAATCATCGCCCGGCTGGTAGCTACGGTACTGGCTGAACTCCAGTCCAGGACCCTTGATGCGGCTTTTGTTTACACCGGTCATAAAACCATCGACCACCGTTTTGGCTGCTAAAGAAAGATCTTTAATGGCCATTAAAATTTTCGGGTCAAGTAAGCGGCTCATAATGCGGTGTCAGGCTCTGGGATTTATAGATTTATTTTGGCTCTTTCCACGGTTTTGATCAGTTCGGCAGTTACCTGGTCTGAAGTCACGTTTTCGGCTTCGGCTTTAAAATTCATTAAGATGCGATGGCGTAAAACCGGGAAAGCCATGGCGTGCAAATCTTCCATCAATACAGCATATCGGCCTTTAAACAGCGCCCGGGCTTTGGCGGTTAAAATTAAGGCCTGTCCGGCCCGTGGCCCGGCGCCCCAGCGAACCCATTCTTTTACGTGATTTACCGTGGTTGTATCAGGTCGGGTAGAACGAACCAGCATACTGGCGTATTGAACCAAATCTTCGTTAATGCTTACCTGGCGCACCAAACTCTGAAGTTGCTGTATTTCACGGCTATTTAGCACAGGCTCAACAGTTACTTTTTTAGAGCCGGTTGTGCTGTTTAATATTCCAAATTCCTCTTGTTCTGAAGGATAACCTATTTTCACATATAACAAAAAGCGGTCAAGCTGTGCTTCCGGCAGCGGGTAAGTTCCGGCCTGTTCAATAGGATTTTGGGTGGCCAGGATAAAAAACGGACGCTCTAGCGGGTAAGTTTGTCCGCCATAAGTTACTTCAAACTCCTGCATGGCCTCTAGCAATGCCGAC
>DASQIU010000160.1:0-12043 GCA_035631395.1 Daejeonella sp.
ACCAGCCTGGGTTTGGCGGTTTGTGAAGCGATGATAATGGGAATGCCAGTAGTAGGTCTGGCTACAACTGAATTATCATCGGTAATTAATAATGGTTATTCCGGCTTTATTCATACAGACATTAATTATCTCGTCGATAAAATGAGCCTGCTTTTGGAGGATGCTGCTTTGGCTTCTGAAATAGGGAGTAATGGGAGAGAGATCGCTTTAAAACGGTTTAATATCGGGCGATTTACTGCGGAATGGGAAGCGCTTTTTGCTGAGGTAACTGGTAAAGGCGCTTCTAGAAAATTACAGATAGTGAATTAAATACCTATGAAAAGTAAAAAAAGAAGAATAGCATTTATCAGCGACCATGCGTCACCGCTGGCTTGCATCGGCACTATAGATACTGGCGGACAAAATGTGTATGTATCACAATTGACTAAATATCTAGCCCAACAAGGGTATCTGATTGATATATATACACGGCGTGACAGTATTGAAGCGGATGAAGTAGTAGATTTGGAAAATGGGGTGAGGGTAATCCACATAAAAGCCGGGCCTGAATATAACCTGCCGAAAGAAGAAATGTTGCAGTTTATGCTGGAATTTCAGCAGAATATGATGCGGTTTATAATTATTAATAATTTGAAATATGAACTAATTCATGCTAATTTCTTCATGTCAGGACTGGTGGCTTGCGGCCTTAAAAAGGAACTGGATATTCCTTTTGTAATCACTTTTCATGCCCTTGGTTGCATAAGACGCATTTATCAGGCAGACAAGGATAAGTTTCCGGAAGAGCGTATCAGTATTGAAGAAATGATCGTTCGGGAAGCAAACCATCTCATTGCTGAATGCCCGCAAGACAAGGATGATCTAATCGTTCATTATCGGGCAAATCCTCGAAAAATTAGCATTGTGCCTTGTGGATTTAGTCCTTCTGAGTTTTATCCGATAGAGAAATCAGTAGCCCGGGATATTTTGGGTTTACCACAAGATCAGTATATTTTATTACAGCTGGGTCGAATGGTAGAGCGAAAAGGCATAGACAATGTGATAAAATCAATGGCCAATCTCAAGCCTGTTTCCGGGAAGGATTTTAAACTGATAGTTGTTGGCGGAGATTCTGAAAAAATGGATAATTCTGAGTGCAGCGAATATAAGCGGCTATGCTCCATTGTCCGAAAGCTGAATATAGCAGATAAGATCCAGTTCGCCGGTCGTCGGGATAGAGATAAGCTGAAATTCTATTATAACGCAGCCGATCTGTTCATTACAACACCATGGTATGAACCTTTTGGAATTACACCGCTCGAGGCGATGGCTTGTGGTACGCCGGTTATAGGTGCTAATGTAGGCGGGATCAAATACAGTGTAAGAGATGGGCTTACCGGTGTTTTAGTGCCACCACGTCAACCAAAGAAACTGGCGAAAAAAATACAGGAGGTGATCAGTGATCAGACCCAAATGACCCGAATGGGATTAAATGCTATTAAGTATGTGAATACGTGGTTTACCTGGGCTAAAGTGGCCGATCAGATGCACGAATTATATAGTTATGTTCTGGGAAAAGGTAATGCGCACTCAAAAAGACTTATAAATATTGAGGGCGACAGCCGGGCTGCATAGTGTTTATGGATATAGCAATTTTTATTGACAAAGATGGTACCTTGATCCGCAACATTCCATATAATGTTGATCCGGAACTGGTTGTTCTTGAAGATAATAGTATTGAGGGATTAAAGTTATTAGGCGAAAAGGGATATAAGCTTATTGTTATTTCCAATCAGTCAGGAATAGCCTGCGGTTATTTTTCAGAGAAGGATCTGTGTGCAGTTAAGGAAAAATTGCATGCTCTGTTAGAAAATTGCGGTATAGAACTCTCGGGCTTTTATTTCTGCCCGCATGATGTCAATGGTATTATTCAGCAATATGCCATTGATTGTTATTGCCGAAAGCCCAAGCCAGGCCTGCTTTTATATGCAGCTGAGGTAAATAATATTGATCTCTCAAATTCCTGGATGATAGGAGATATCTTGAATGATGTAGAGGCCGGAAATCGGGCAGGTTGTAATACAATATTGATCAACAACGGAAACGAAACCGAATGGCAGACTGGTGAATTCAGGACACCTACCACGATCTGTTCCAATATCAATCAAGCAGCGGGTTATATCCTAAATCATTAATATGTATGAGCGACTGGATTGGATGTAAAAAAATTCTTTGCATGCGCCCTGATAATATGGGCGATCTGATCATGAGCGGCCCTGCGATCAGAGCCTTAAAGCATACTTTTGATGCCCATATTACTGTATTTACTTCCTCCATGGGCAAACTCATCACACCATACATGGATGAAATTGACGAAACGATAGACTTTGATCTGCCCTGGGTTAAGACAGATAAAATAACTGAAAACGGCGCCATCCAAAATTTAGTGGATGTGTTTAAAGCAAGGCGGTTTGATGCGGCAGTACTCTTCACTGTGTACAGTCAAAACCCATTGCCTACGGCCATGCTGGCTTATTGGGCCGGTATACCCAAAGTGTTGGCTTATTGCCGTGAAAATCCATATGGTCTGTTAACACATTGGGTACCTGATGAAGAGCCTTATCGTTTTATCAGGCATCAGGTACGGCGGGACCTTGATTTGGTGAAAACCATCGGTGCAGTTCCAACCTGCGAAAATTTATGTCTGCATATAAATGATGTGTGGGATAAAGTAGCACAAAAGCTTAAGGCCTCAGGCGTAAAACCAGATCAATTATGGCTGATACTCCATGTGGGGGTGAGCGAAGCAAAGCGACAATACCCATTTGACCTTTGGGTAGAAACCGGGCAAAAAATCGTTGATGAATTAAATGCGCAGCTTTTGCTCACCGGCTCAGCATCAGAGAAGCAACTTACAGATCAGCTGCAATACGCTATTGGTAAGAATAGTTACTCCATTGCCGGACTTCTGGATGTAGAGGAATTTATCTGTCTGGTGCAACATTCTTCTCTAATGGTTTCGGTTAATACAGGCACAACTCATATTGCAGCAGCAGTGGGAACACCTGTGGTAGTTCTCTATGCCCAAACCAACCCGCAGCATACACCCTGGAAAGCATCTTGTAAAGTGCTTCAAATTCCGGTTGCAAAAGAAACGCGAAGCAAAAACGAAGTGATACAATACGTAAACCGGAAACTTTATAATAAAAAAATCGGCATGCCTCAACCCGGAGATATTATTCTTGCGGTAAAAGAACTCCTGACTTCAACTGATTTATCAGATCAGCAGTTTCATGAAACACCAGATCAAAATCAGGAGATTGCAACCAGTTAATAGTTCGGTGCAAATGTTTGTTGATCGGCCCCCAGCGTTCCGGTTCGCCATCCATGCTGATCACGATACTTGGTGTTCTTAATGCAGCAGCAATATGTGATACGCCAGTACAATTGGATATTAAAAGTGCTGCATCTTTAATTAAAGCAGCGGCCGCACCTATGGATGTTTTTCCTGTAGCATCCATTGCTTCATATTTCATTTGTTCGATAACTTCACTGGTAATGCTAACTTCATCTTTTGTACCAGTGATAATAACTTTATAGCCCTGTTCGTAACAAAAATTACCAAGGGCAGCAAAATATTTAGTTGGCCATTGCCGCCAGCTGCCTCTTGAGCCTGGATGAATACAAACATATCGGCCTTTTTCTACAGGTAAAGCCAAATAATTAAGCTCCCGGAAATCTATATCGTTTAAAGGAAATTCCAGTGCATTTCCTTGTGATGGAATATCCAGAAACTCCATTAGAGCGATATGCCTATTAATTTCAGAACCGCTTTCTGGATAGGTCATAAATAAATTATTGGCAGGCGCATAATGCCCGTATGTACAAAAACCTGCGGTGTATTTGGCCCCATACAATTCAACCAAGGGGTTTACTATAGAACCATTGCCCTGCATCTGCAATACCAGGTCGAATTGTTCCTTCTGGATGAAAAGTAAAAAATCAGCAAATGCATAAGGATCGAAAGTTTGTTCAGGCAGACCTGGGAAACCGGGAAAATGAATAAAGCGGTCAAAATAACTATCAAACCGCTCAACCAGCCAGTTTGCCCATGGGAGACCGAGCAAAGTGATCTCAGCATCCGGATAAGCATTTCTTAAAGCATGCATTGCCGGAATTGCGCATAACATATCGCCGAGCTGCAGCGCTCTGAAAACGGCAATCTTTTTAATTTGGTTAGGAGGTAGTTTCATATAAAAAATACTTTGTATTTGATAGCTCCATACCATTGCCAGTAAATAGATAAAAATGGAATGATAAAAGAGGTAACCACCATTTCAGTAATGTGCCGAGCCGAAAGTCGGGTTGTGTACAGACGTTTGATGATAAAGTTGAATGTTAGGAATAACCAGATGTAAAATCCGATAATGCCCATCCAGTAAGTGTGCAAAAGAAAACCGGTTGTCATCACCACAAATGCGGCAATAATTGCATAATAAAGAAAGGCTGGCCTGGGCTGTATTTTTCTGCGATATAATTCCGGATACTTTTTATAAAGCAGGGCGTTGTATAATGTTTTCTTCTGCTCTTTTATACTCACACCCCACTTGGCTATACGTACCGGATGTACAACAATAGCGGTTTCAATATGCTTAATAGGTATATTTTCCCGGATCAATTTAAATTCCAGGTCGCTATCTTCCCGCCACGCCATACTGAATTGTTCATCAAAACCACCTGTTTTTAATAACGCAGCACGTGTACAGGCACAATTGGCTGTAACGAAATCTGCTGATTCTAAACCAGCAGTATTTTGTTCACAATCGGTTGGCCGCTTATCTCGTGGTACAATAATTCTTCCTGTTATAGCTTCTTCCTGATCAGGATTCAGGTTTTCGGCTATTGTTTTCAGCCAATACTGATCGGGCAGGCAATCATCGTCGGTAAAGGCAATAATTTTATTCCCTGCATTCATCCAGCCATAATTACGTGCAGCGGCAGGGCCCTTTTTTACGGGCATCGATAAAAATCGCAATGAGGTTATTCTTTGTTGGGCCAAATCTCTGGCGAGTTTTTGTGTTTCGGGATCCGGCCCATCGCTAACTACTATAATTTCGTACTGTCGCTTGTTATACTTTTGTGCCTGCAAAGCCATTAGGCACTTTTTCAGTAATTGTGGACGACGATAAGTGGGAATGATAACTGAAATCTCCATATTGCTTTTCGATAATAAATGAACCAATGATCAACGCGTCAAATGGCGAACTCCAGAAGCATTCAATTGCATCACGGGGTGTACAAATAATGGGCTTACCCAGGGTGTTGAATGAGGTGTTGATTAAAACTGGCACACCTGTTTTTTGATAGAAGGCCTTCAGCAGATCATAATATGGCTTATTTTGTTGCTTATTAATAGTCTGAATGCGGGCAGTGCCGTCAATATGCTTTACAGCCGGTATTTGATCAGCCTTTTCTTCTAAAACATCATACACAAAAAGCATAAAAGGCGAATAGGATGCATTTTTGAACCAGTTTTTTGCTTCCTCTTCCAATACCACCGGCGCCACGGGCCTGAAATCTTCCCGGTCTTTTACTACATTTAATCTGGCTTGCATGGAAGGGTTAATAGGCGAGGCCAGGATAGAACGCCCTCCAAGCGCACGAGGGCCAAATTCCATTCTTCCCTGGAACCAGCCTATAATTTTATCCTGTACAAGTAATTCGACGGTTTCCTCTGCTACATTATCCAGTTTCCGGTAAGGTACCTTACACCATTTCATAAACTGTTCAATCTCCTTGTCACTATATTCTGGTCCCCAGTAAGCATGCGTCATGATAAAATCCTTGCCTGCAGTTGGTCGTTGCTGCGCATCAATCCAAAGTGCTGCTCCTAAAGCTGTGCCATCATCGCCAGAAGCGGGTTGCACCCATATATTTTTAAATTGCCCATCATCACGTATCCTGGCATTGGCTACACAATTTAAGGCCACACCACCCGCCATACATAAATTTTCCTGTTGAGTTTCGGAATAAAGCCAATTTGTTAATTTTAGCATGGCTTCTTCAAGAGCAGACTGCATAGAATGGGCAATATCAAAATGATGCGTGGTAAACTCTTCATGCCTCAACCGCTGTGGCCCAAAGCGTTCAATAAGCCGTTGATCCTTTATAGTATATTGGCCATTTTTTTCTACCTGGATAATATCTCTGAAATCATTTAAAAAGGTTGGCTTTCCATACGATGCCAGTGCCATCACTTTGTATTCATCCGAAGAATGCAAAAACCCCAAATGCGTGGTAACCTGCTCATAAAGCAAACCCAGCGAATGGGGCATGTTTACCTGCCCAATACGATTAAGTTCGTTATTACAGCCTATGTTATAGGTTGTTGTAGCATACTCACCCCGACCGTCGGCAGTAAGGACGGCAGCGTTTTTAAATGGCGAGCAATGGAATGTACTGGCAGCATGTGCCGTGTGATGCTCTACAAAATGCCACTGTTCCGGCTGGATATTAGCGCCTAAAAAGCGTTTTTGCAAATGATGCGGATATCCGTCGTTCAGTTGCTGACGGGCATTAATAATGAAAGCGAGAAATAGCGGCTCCCATGGGTTTAACCGGTAATCATCAACAAGTTTTTCTTTATTATCGAAAAGAGTTTCAATAGTGGGCTGTTTTTGATAGTCAACTCCGGTCAATAAATACGGGTCAAAAGAATAAGCAACATGATCTACATTATTAATATGAATGTTTGCTACTTGCAAGCAATAGTCAATGGCATGAAAAGGAAGCTCCCAGGTTGAAAAAGGAACCGGGCGCTTCCCATGCTTAATATGCGTAAAGCGTTCTTCTTCTGCGGCGGCAAGCAGTTTGCCGTCTTTTAAAATACAGGCAGCTGAATCATGAAAAACTGCATTGATTCCTAGTATATACATCCCGATAAAGTCAAATTGTGAAACATTGAATTTTTTAGACATAAATGGAACATCCTATTCTCCAGGAGAGTTTTACGTAATTAATACCGGTTTTAAATGAGGTAAATACTTGTTTTTACATCTAAACTAATTCATCAAAAGCCTATAACTTACATGATGCTTAAATGAAATACAGTTCTGTTGAGGTACAGTAAAAAGATTTTTTGTAGGAGGCTAATTCTTATTAAACCGGCTTTATAAAGGAGTAATTCATAGATGCCTATAGACGAAAGCAATAAGCCATCTTCCAAAATGTTGGAATGTTGGTCTCTAAATATTGTAAGGATTACTATAAATTACAGATGGAAATCAGGTGTTTTCCTTTACTGAAACAAGTAATTTCAACCGGAACCTTTTCAATACAGGCAGGTTTTTTCTATTAAACAAAATATCAAAATTATGGCTACCAAACATTCACACCATGAAGAAGCAGCAAGGCATCATGAATCTGCTGCTAAACATCATCGAGCGGCACATGAAGCTCATCAATCAGGAAATCGCGAAAAAGCCGCGAGTCATGCACATGCTGCACATGGACATTCTACCTGGGCGAGAGAACATGCGGCTGAAGCATCCAAGCACCATGCCGATACAGACGAAAAAGAGTAGAATGAGTCAGGTAAGGGTTAATAACCTTTACCTGATTACTATTTTATAAAAAAATCTTTGTAGTAAATCTCTTTTAAGAGATAAAATAAAAAAGTCCTGAATCATCTGAGTCAGGACTTTTTTTATTGGGTTAATAAAACTTTTACACTACTCTTCCCGGATACTCCTGCAAGGCATTCTCCAGGCAGATCATCGCGTTTTTCAGGTCTTCTTTCTTTAGCACATAAGCCAGGCGAACCTCATTGGTTCCTGCTTCTGGCGAGCTGTAAAAGCCGGTTGCGGGGGCCATCATCACGGTTTGGTTTTGATAGTCAAACTCTTCTAACATCCACTGGCAGAACTTATCCGAATTATCAATAGGCAGTTTGGCCACCACATAAAAAGCGCCTCCCGGATTAGGGCAATAAACTCCTGGGATGTTGTTTAAAGATTCTACCAGGATATTGCGGCGCTCGGTATATTCTTTATTTACTTCATCGAAATAAGATTGAGGAGTATCTACCGCTGCGGTTCCGGCAATCTGGGCAATCATGCCAGGGCTTAAACGAGCCTGGGCAAATTTTAAAGAAGCTGCCAATAAAGCCTTGTTTTTAGTAATCAGGCAGCCTAAGCGGGCACCGCAAGCACTGTATCTTTTGGATACGGTGTCCATCACTACCACATGTTCCTCCAAACCATCTAAATGCATCGGCGAAATGAAGGTGCGGCCATCATAACAGAACTCCCGGTAGGCCTCATCTGAAAACAAGAACAGATCGTATTTCAAACACAGGGTTTTAAGTTCTTCCAGTTCTTTTTGGGAATATAAATAACCGGTTGGGTTGTTCGGGTTGCAAATGATGATCGCTTTAGTTTTATCAGTAATCAGCTTTTCAAACTCGCTGATAGGCGGTAAAGCGAATCCGTTTTCAATATGCGATAGAATGGGTTTTACCACTACATCACTCATGCAGGCAAAACCATTGTAATTGGCATAAAATGGTTCCGGAATAATGATCTCATCACCAGAATCTAAACAGGCTTGCATGGCTATTGTAATAGCTTCAGAACCGCCATTGGTTACCAAAATATTTTCCGGACTAATATTATAATTCAACTTGTTATAATATTCGGTCAGTTTCTGGCGATAACTAAGTGTTCCTTCAGAAGCGGTATAGGCCCATACTTTAAAGTCGATGTTTTTTACCGCATTCAACATTATTTCGGGGGTTTCAATATCCGGTTGGCCGATATTCAGATGATAAACTTTTTTACCATCCTGCTTTGCTTTGTCGGCAAATGGCGTTAGTTTACGAATAGGAGAGGCAGGCATATGCTGCCCTTTGCTTGATACTTTTGGCATAATGGTCAAAAATAAAAAACCTCCCCATAAATGGAGAGGTTTTTCAATATTTCTTCGTTTCGCTTATATTTCGGCAACAACTTCGCCTTTAATATATAATACTTTTACCGGGGTGCGGGCATTAGATTTAATGGTTACCGCTTTGGTAAATGGAGAAACTGCAGCGGCATTGAAAGTTACAGTTATGATACCGCTTTCGCCTTTTTTAATAGGCGTGCTGGTGTATTTAGGTACAGTACAACCACAGGTAGATTCGACATTCGAAATAATTAATGGTTCCTGGCCGGTATTGGTAAATTTAAAATCGTAGGTAACGGGTTTTCCTTGTGGGATTTTACCGAAATCATGAGTTTCTTTTTCAAATTTAAATTCGGCTTTATTATCCGTTTGCATTGCAGTAAAGGTGATGAAACCTACTATTACCGCACATAAGGTTATTAGTCTTTTCATTTTTGTGGAGTTGATTATACAAATATAAAAAATTAAGGTGTTTCAAAAACTATTCCAAATTAATAAATAGTTAAACGGGAATAAATCCCAGAGGTTGCATTTTTCCTTTTCTAAGAATTAATTATTCGGTAGAAGAAGCTTTATTTGACGTGGGTTTTCTTATTTTTGGGAAATTCCAGTATGATTTTATGGCAACAGTAGAAATAAAAGAAACCAACCCAATTGATACTTCCGAATTAAGCTTTGATGATTTTAAAAGTATTATCATCAATGATTATAAAATAGCCTATGAGAGCCGCCAGGCTAGTTTATTAGGCCGAAAAGAAGTATTAACCGGCAAGGCTAAATTTGGGATTTTTGGCGACGGTAAAGAAGTTGCCCAATTGGCTATGGCTAAAGCCTTTAAAAATGGCGATTGGCGTTCGGGATACTACCGGGATCAAACGTTTATGTTTGCTACAGGTATGTCAAGCATCAGCGAATTTTTCGCTCAATTATATGCCAATCCAGATGTGCAGGCAGATCCTGCATCCGCCGGAAGGCAAATGAATGGCCACTTTGCTACCCGTACTTTAAATGAGGATGGCAGTTGGAAAGACCTGACGGCCATGAAAAATTGTTCTTCAGATATTTCGCCTACCGGTGGTCAGATGGCCCGTTTGGTGGGTTTGGCTTTGGCTTCTAAATTATATCGCAATAACCCTGAATTAAGCTATTTGAAGAGCTTTTCAGTAAATGGCGATGAAGTTGCCTTTGGAACCATTGGCAATGCCTCCACTTCCGAAGGAGTATTTTTTGAGGCCATTAATGCCGTTGGCGTATTACAAGTGCCTATGGCGATTTCCATCTGGGACGATGCTTATGGAATTTCTGTTCCGGCCGAATATCAGACTACTAAACAGGATATTTCTGAAATATTAAAAGGTTTCCAGCGGGATGAAAAAGGCGAAGGATACGAGATTTTCAAGGTTAAAGGCTGGGATTATCCGGGACTGTGTGAAACCTATGAAAAAGCCATCCAAATTTGCCGGGAGGAACATATTCCGGTTATGATCCATGTGGTAGAAATGACCCAGCCGCAAGGACATTCTACTTCCGGCTCTCATGAACGTTATAAATCTAAAGAGCGTTTGAGCTGGGAGCAGGAATACGACTGCCTGGCTCAGATGCGCAAATGGATGATTGAAGCGGCTATTGCCGGCGAAGAGGAACTATCCGAGCTTGAAAATACGGCCAAAATGTATGTGCGTGATTGCCAGCGTAAAGCCTGGGCCGATTTTAATGCCGGAATTAAACAGGAGGCGGAGACAGCCCTCGCTTTATTAACGGAAGTACAGGATCCTGCCATTAATGCCATTGCTCAGACTTTAAAATCTACGGTAGATCCTTCCCGCAAAGATGTGATGAGCGCTGTGCGCCAGGCTATCCGCTTACTTCGTCATAATCAGTCTGAAGTGCGTACAAAATTGCTTGACTGGTGCCGTCAGGAAAAAGAGCAGAACTTTGATCGTTATAATTCAAAATTATTTACCGAAACAGCCGAATCACCAGCTCAGATGGCTGTAATAGCTCCAGAGTTTGATGAATCATCTAAGATGATTGACGGCAGAGAAGTACTGAATGCCTGTTTTGACGCCAACTTCTCACGCGATCCGCGGATTGTGGCCTTCGGAGAAGATGTAGGCCATATTGGAGATGTTAACCAGGGATTTGCCGGTTTGCAGGAAAAATATGGTTTAAACCGGATTTTTGATACAGGCATTCGCGAAATGACCATTGCCGGCCAGGGAATTGGTTTGGCCATGCGTGGTTTAAAACCTATTGCAGAAATTCAATACCTGGATTATTTATTATTTGCCCTGAATATTTTAAGCGATGATTTGGCTACCCTGAGCTACCGTACCAAGGCCGGTCAGAAAGCCCCTTTAATTATTCGTACCCGTGGTCACCGTTTGGAAGGAATCTGGCATTCTGGTTCACCTATGGGAATGATTTTGAATTCTTTACGCGGAATGCATGTTTGTGTGCCCCGCAATATGACCCAGGCTGCCGGGATGTACAATACTTTGTTAAGAGGCGATGAACCTGCACTGGTTATTGAATGCTTGAATGGATACAGGCTGAAAGAAAGGCTTCCAGCCAATGTGGGCGAGTTTACCGTTCCGCTGGGAAAAGCTGAAATTGTACGTCAGGGAACCGATATTACTGTAGTTTCTTACGGTTCCACCTTACGTGTAGTTCAGGAAGCAGCCGAAGAGCTGGAGAAAATGGGTATCAGTGTGGAGATTGTGGATCCGCAAACTTTGTTGCCTTTTGATCAGGAGCAGATTTGCGCACAATCATTGCAAAAAACCAATAAACTGATCGTGATAGATGAGGATGTTCCCGGAGGTGCTTCCGCTTATATTTTACAGCAGATACTGGAAAATCAGAAAGGATACTTCCATTTGGACGGACAGCCTAAAACTTTAACAGCTCAGCCTCATCGTCCGCCTTATGGCTCTGATGGTGATTATTTCAGCAAACCTTCGGTAGATGATGTGATCGAAGCCATTTATGGAATGATGAATGAAGCTAACCCGGGAAAGTATCCGGCATTGTTTGTTTAGAGTTGTTTTGTTTGTAGTTTAGAACAGTTTAGGGTTAGGTATTGGTTAGAGTTTAGGATTTAGTACAATTAATCCTAGTC
>DASQIU010000161.1:0-2127 GCA_035631395.1 Daejeonella sp.
GGCAAAGGGATTCATAATACCTTGGAAGCCGCAGCATTTGGCCTGCCCCTTATTTTCGGCCCGGAATATGGTAAATTTAAGGAAGCTAAAGATCTGATTAAGCTGGGCTCCGCTTTTTCAATCAAAAACTATTCAGAACTAAACACAGTGATGGAAAAGCTGACTGATGAAAACTATCGTTGCCAAAAAGGAATAGCAGCAAAAAAGTATGTAGAATCCAATACCGGAGCAACCGAAATTATTCTAAACCAAATCAGCAGCCATTCTTAACCAAACCTTCCATGGCTTCTATCCATTTGGGATGATCATTTAAGCTTTCTACCAATTGCACTTGCTCTCCGCCTAAAGCCTTAAATTCTTCGGCGTATTCTACTGTGATCTCATAAACGGTTTCCAGGCAATCGGCCACAAAAGCCGGACAGAAAACCAATAAGCGTTTTTTCCCTTTGGCTGCCAATTCTTTAATTATATCGCTGGTATAGGGCTGTACCCATGGTTCTTTTCCCAAGCGGGATTGAAAACAAACGGTGTATTGATCTTTAGACAGCTCTAATTTTTGGGCAATTAGCCGGGCGGTATCATAACTCTGGGCAGAATAACAAAACTTGTTCTGCTCTGTCAGAGTAGCGCAACAATCGCTGGTTTTTAGACATTGATGCGGCGAATAATCCGCTTTGGTTAACTGGCGCTGGGGTAATCCGTGGAAGCTAAATAAAATATGATCGTATTTTTCGGGCTGATATTTCTTAGCGTTTTCTGCAAAGGTTTCAATCATCAGTTCATTGTTATGAAATGAGTTAATGAATGAAATATTGGGAATTGTATGCCATTTACGAACCAGCTCCATCACCTTTTCCATCACCGAACCGGTACTTGCCGAGGCATAATGAGGAAACAGAGGAAGCACCCGGATGCTATCTACATTGGCAGACCGTAGCTTTTCTAAGGCAGATTCTATGGAAGGGCTCTGATAGCGCATACCCATTTCCACATGATATTCATCGCCTAAACGCTTCTGGAGTAATTTTGCTTGTTGAATGCTATAATACAGCAAAGGCGATCCGGTTTCATCAGACCAAATTTCTTTGTACAATTTGGCAGACTTGGGGCTTCTAAAAGGTACAATTAGACCTCTAACCAGCAGGTTTCGCCATACCGGATTAATGTCTATCACCCGACCATCCATCAGAAATTCATCCAGGTATTTACGCACATCGGCCACCGAAGGGCTATCGGGCGTACCCAAATTCACTAATAAAACACCTTTTTTACCCATTATAATATTTCAGAAAACTGCGCAAATATAGTCTTAGCAACTTTCTGTAAAGAATAAAGATGCCCTATTTGACGCAAATAAAACAAAGGCAAGTAGTGAAAAACACTAATTACACTCATTAAACTAATTATCACTAATCAAAAATCTAATGAATTAGTATTTCCCTACAAAATTTGGGGGAATTCGAAAAATTCGTGCAATTCGTTCTATTGATATTTTTTAACCCAATTAGTAAGCCAGAAGAGTTTCTTTTACTTTTTGCATCAACCACATAGGTGTAGAAGTGGCTCCGCATATCCCAACCTGATCATTTGGATTAAACATTTCGGGATTGAGTTCTTCGGGATTGGAGATAAAATAAGTGTTAGGATTGTATTGGCGGCACACCTCGTAAAGCACTTTGCCATTGGATGATTTACGTCCGGAAACAAACACGATTTTATCAAAGTTTTTCTCAAAATTCCGCAAATCATCGTAGCGGTTAGAAACCTGACGGCAAATGGTATCGTTGGCCTTTACATCATAACCGCGGTTGATTAAATTTTCTTTAATCTGATAAAATTTATCGGTGCTCTTGGTGGTTTGGCTGTATAAAGTAAACTTGTTCGGCAAATCTACATCTTCCAGTTCGGCAATATCCTGAAAAACCAATGCTTCATTATTCGTTTGCCCCTGCAATCCGATCACTTCGGCATGGCCATGTTTTCCAAATATGAGGATCTTTTCCTTCGAGTCGTATGAATTTTTAATCCGATTTTGCAGTTTCAAAACTACCGGGCAGGAAGCGTCAATAAGGGTAATATTATTTTCGAGGGCAATTTTATACGTTTCGGGCGCTTCGCCATGAGCCC
>DASQIU010000162.1:0-20747 GCA_035631395.1 Daejeonella sp.
TTCAACCATTTTAACATTGAGTTAGAATCGGCACTTATCAAACCTTTTTGAGCAAAGTTTATGACAGCTAAAAAAACATCGATAAATACATTGCAATTTCCCGTCAATGTGCAGGAAATTCTAAAGAGAACCCCTACCGGAAGCTGGAAGAGAAATATCCCAGCGGGAAAAGAGAAGTGGGCTATATTCAAAAACCTTAAGAGCAGCTCCACGTTATAAAAAACTGATACTAATTTTTTAATTCAACCTGAAACAAATTACATGGAAACAGCAATTACAGTAGAAACAAATGTTAAAGCACCTGTAGAAAAAGTTTGGAAACTTTGGACCCAGCCCCAACACATTACTAAATGGTATAATGCATCCGATGATTGGCACGCTCCTTCCGCAGAAAATGATTTACAGGTAAACGGAAAATTCAAAACTCATATGGCCGCCAAAGATGGCAGTGAAGGCTTCGATTTTGAAGGTATTTATACCAATATCCGCGAACATCAGCTCATTGAATATACTCTTGGCGATAACCGCAAAGTGAAAATCGCTTTCTCCAACCTGGGTGCGGATACCCACATTGCCGAAACTTTTGAAACAGAAAACACCAACCCTGTAGAATTGCAACGCCAGGGCTGGCAGGCCATTTTAAACAATTTTAAAAAATATACAGAAAAAGAACCCTAATAAAAAACCCTTATCTATCTACCTATGACAAACATTCATTCTCAAAAAATAAACCCCTGCCTGTGGTTTGATACCAATGCCGAAGAAGCAGTAAACTTTTACACTTCGGTTTTCAAAAACTCCAAAAAACTGGCTGTTTCTTATTACGCGGATGGCGCTCCCATGCCTAAGGGAAGCATTTTAACCATTAGTTTTCAATTACTGGGGCAAAACTTCCTGGCGCTGAATGGCGGACCAGATTTTAAATTTACCGAAGCGGTTTCCTTTATTGTGAATTGTGAAACACAAGAAGAAATTGATTATTACTGGGAGAATTTATCTAAAGACGGTGGCGCAGAAATAGAGTGCGGCTGGCTTAAAGACAAGTTTGGGCTTTCCTGGCAAATAGTTCCCCCAATTATTACAGAACTGATGTCAAGCGAACATCCTGAGAAATCTACCCGGGTAATGCAGGCCATTTTAAAGATGAAAAAATTAGACCTGAAAACCCTGAAACAGGCTTATGCGGGGTGAAGTTATATTGTCTGAACTGTGATTTTATGATTGATTGATAGGCAGAATACTTGAATCATATACGAAGTAGATTGATGGATCACGCGGATGATTTGACAAACCTGTACTATCCGAGCGTCATGGTGAGCTTGTCGAACCATAGAGCGAACGGAATAACGAATCTTAAAATCTTTTCATCCTAAGAACCTTAATTCAGACACTTAATGAACTGCGCAAAATGCAATCCCGTAGGGATGCCATATTTATAGCCATGAATTAGATTTCACGGTTGAACCCCGTAGGGGTGACATATTTTATGGAAAGCTTAAAAAACAAAAATTCAAGGCTGCACAAGGTAGAATACTTGAATCACATATGAAGTAGATTGATGGATCACGCGGATGATTTGACAAACCTGTACTATCCGAGCGTCATGGTGAGCTTGTCGAACCATAGAGCGAACGGAATAACGAATCCTAAAATCTTTTCATCCTAAGAATCTTAATTCAGACACTTAATGAACTGCGCAAAATGCAATCCCGTAAGGATAACATTTATAACATTGAATTACATTACAGGCTTGAACCCCGTAGGGTGACATATTTCTATTGAAACTTCTTTTTCTGAATGAATCGTAATCCTAAAGTCTTTTCATCTTACGAACCCTAAACAGGCGAACTGCCCCTGCCCTCTAAACCCGATTAAAGTGGAAAACCCGGAATGAAGCCCGACGACAGGAGGGCGTAATGAGGATTTGGAACGGAAAGCGGGACTATCGGAACCGATAAACCTGGGAATTGCCTTTTCTAAAATGGATAATTGAGTATTCGGTTAATGGTTATTTGACTGCTGTAAAGCCCATTCTTTTTGTGGCCTTTACCCCGATTAAACAATTAAACATTACTTGAAGATTATGAATGAAATTGTGACTCCCTCACCCTTCGAACTTTCTGGCCACTACGCCAAACTTGTTCAGAAAATCCACCCCTTCATCATTGGAAAGGCCTTTAAATTCGGCATAAGAATTCTGAAACAATACTTTTTTGATCCCGGAAGAATAAATAATCCTTGCACAAGGCAAGCATGGCGATAAAGTGAGGTATAAGGTAGCTCCTTCCAGGCTGGCGCCATTTTTCACGGCGTATAAAATGGCATTTTCTTCGGCATGGATAGCCAATGAGCAGCTGCCTTTAGAATCCCGCGGGCAGCCTGTTTCCGGCCATTCCTCGTCGCAATTATGCGTGCCGGCCGGCGGCCCGTTATAGCCAATGGAAATAATACGGGTATCTTTTACTAAAACAGCCCCGACCTGGGCCTTTACGCAATGTGAGCGTAAAGCCAGGTCGGAGGCTAAATTCATGAAAATACTATCAAAACTTGGTTTGTTCAACACGATATGTTTAATGAACGGTTACTTCTGTTTCTTCATAACGCACTCCCTGCTTGATCAGCGAACCGTTTACTTTCCAGGCAAAATAAACCAGGTAAGTAAAACAAACTACGGTGACCCAGTAAGAAGAGTGGATACTGGTTAAATCAGCTAAACCACCTTGCAGCGGTGGAATAATGGCGCCACCCAGGATCATCATAATTAAAAATGCCGATCCCTGGCTGGTAAATTTACCTAAACCGCTAATGGCCAATGCAAAAATACAAGGCCACATTACCGAGCAAACCAAACCACCGCTAATGAAAGCAAATAAACCTACTTTACCGGTAGTAGATAAACCAATTAACATGGCCACTACACCCAGGATACCTAAAATCAATAAAAGCTTGGCTGGTTTTTCCTGCGCCCAGAAATTGGCTGCAATTAATACCACAATGCAAATAGCGTACACAAACAGATCATCTATCTTGTTTCCACTGAAATAGTTAGCGCCCAATACCACGGCAAAAGCAATAAAAGGCACCACAATGGTCAGCAGGTTTCTGGTTGCTTTTTTAACGTTAAACACGGTGATGGCGCTGGTCCAACGGCCAATCATTAAGCTTCCCCAGTATAAAGAGATATAATGAGAAATTTGCGATTCATTTAAGCCACCAAAATCTTCGGTTTTCAATAAAGCACCCATATTACTCTGGATGGTTACTTCCACACCCACGTATACAAAAATAGCAATCATCCCGAACACCAATTGCGGATATTTCATGGCTCCCCAACCGGTACCGTCTTTTTGAGCCGACTGATTAGAGAATAATAAAATCGAAATAACCGATACCAAAGCCAGCGTTAACAGGATCAATTTGCTGTATTCGCCGGCAAACTCAGGCGCCAGATTGCCAATTAAAATCAAGGCAACAATACTTCCGGTAATCAGCAACAGGGTGCGGGTAGCTTTTCCGGTTTTTTCAAACTCCTCATTAGAAGTAACCCGAGGCATTTTGGCCATGGCAAAAATACCGGCTACTAATAAAAACACTCCACCTAAAATGATATACAACATGTTAATGGAGCTGATAGGCGCATTATCTACTTGCTCTTGGGTAGCAACCACGGTACCAAATAATACCAGAGTTACAATAATAGGCCCAATAGTAGTACCAAAAGAGTTTACCCCACCGGCTAAACTTAAGCGGTGCGCTCCTGTAGCCGGATCACCCAGAGCAATGGCAAATGGGTTGGCCGCTGTTTGCTGTAAAGAGAATCCTAAGGCAATAATGAAAAAAGACCCCAAAATAAACAGATAATTCCCCGAATTTACGGCCGGAATCATGCAGGCAGCGCCAACAATGGAGATGAACAATCCGTAAATAATTCCATTTTTAAAGCCTATTTTATTCAAAATATCATAGCCTATACCGGTAGAAGCCAGGTATAAAACCAACGAACCAATAAAATAAGCGCCGTAAAAGGCCGAATCTACTAACTGTGATTCGAACTGGCTAAGATTAAAATGAGATTTACAGAAGGGAATAAAAATACCGTTAGAGGCTGCCAGAAATCCCCAAAAGAAAAAGACCGTTACCAAGGTGTATAAGGCCGAGGCATAATTTTTTTTTGTACTTGTGTCCATTTGCGAGGTTTAGAAATAAAATCAGGCTCTAACATAATTTAAAAATCTGACACTCGTTTAAATTTTATCGTTTTTTCTATCAGGTCACATCAACTTTATTTAATTTAAAAAATTGCATATTCGCAAAACGGGAACTAATTAACGCTGATGTTTGAGACGATTATATCTGGGATAGGTTTAGGAATTGTTCTTTCTTTTATAACCGGGCCTGTTTTTTTTGCCCTAATTAAAACCAGTATTGAGAAAGGATTTTATGCGGGGATGTCGCTGGCCGGTGGGGTCTTGTTTAGCGATATTTTATATGTAGCCCTAACTATTTATGGCAGTTCCTTTTTGGAGCTTGAAAATCATTACCGCCTGCCTATTGGCATAACCGGAAGCTGCATCCTACTTTCTATTGGCATTTACTACTTATTTAAGAAGGTAAAAATCAACTATGAAAACACTTCTTCCAAGAAACACAATACCGGTTACTTTCTAAAGGGTTTTTTCATGTGCGTGTTTAACCCGGCCATTTTGCTGTATTGGATCAGCATTACCAGCGGGGTAATCTCGGTAGCCGGGCAATTCCAGGCCGGCGAAATCCTGCCCTTTTATGCCTCCATTCTGATTACCCAATTCAGTACCGATGTTTTAAAGGCCTATTACGCCAACAAATTGCGCTACCGCATCAAAGAAAAAACCATTCTGCACCTGAATCAGATTGCCGGCATCCTGATCATCCTTTTTGCCTGCCGTTTGATCTATAACCTGATTACGGGACATTCGTTGATATAGGCGTTTTTCGTCTGTCGTCTATCGTTTACCGTTGGTCGTTTTTCGTTTAACACAGGATTGCCAATTGCCAGGAACCCATTCCCCTCCCCCGGAGGGGTGCCCAAAGGGCGGGGCGGTCATTCGTTGGGTCGTAATTCATTTTATCATTTTTGAAAAGCAGGGTTCCCGGCACCTATTTCCGCTAGTCCCGCTATCCGCTGCAAGTTTTGCCCCCAAAAGGGCAAAAGCTTTCCGCTACTATCGGGTTTAAGATGGCAAAAACTGGAACTCGTTGGTCGCTATTCGTCGTTCGTCCAGCGTCTTTCGTTTTATTTCCATCCTACCAATTTCGAGGAACCAAAATTCCCCTCTTGAGGGGTGCCCGAAGGGCGGGGTGGTTTAGGCATTGTTCAATTTTCGCCCGTTGTCTGGCCTCTTTCAGTTTATTTATTTTGAAAAGCAGGAACTTGGTCCTGTCGTTCGTTTTATTCCCTTCCCTGAATCATGGGTTTGAGAATAAAAGAAATCGCAAATTCTTACCACTCACTTATCCGTTGAATCCAATAATCCTTTTTATCCGCGATTCAAACAATAAAAAAAGCCACCCTTCAAAGGCGGCTTTCCTATCAAATTTAAATTCAATCCTTACCGAAAGACGACAGACGAAAAACGACAGACGGCCAACGATTAATAAGCCCGTTCATTTTTTCCTTCCACCCAGTTCATAAAGGCCCGGTTTACCACCTTATTACCGCCCGGCGTTGGGTAATTTCCTGAAAAATACCAGTCGCCTAAATGTTTCGGACAGGCTGCATGCAGGTTATCCAAAGTTTGATAAATCACCTCAACCTTAGCTTTTACTTCTTTAGGTGTAATAATCTCTGCAATCTTTGCCGATATTTCCTCATCGGTAAAAGGAGCATAAATAGCCTTAACATAATTTTCCACCTCGGCTTTATCCATATATTGGGTAGCCACACATTTTTGATAGGTGGATTTAATAACATGCTCCATACCCCTTTCTTTCAACAGCAAAACAGCAGCTTCAAAGGCAATAAATTCGCCCATTCTGGACATATCAATGCCATAGCAATCTGGATAACGAATTTGTGGCGCCGAAGAAACAACCACAATCTTTTTGGGTCCCAAACGATCTAAAATTTTCAAGATACTTTGTTTTAAAGTAGTCCCCCGCACAATAGAATCGTCTAACACCACCAGATTATCTGTGTCTCGTTTTACTACACCATAGGTTGTATCATATACGTGGGCCACCATATCCTGGCGATCGGCATCCTGAGTAATAAATGTCCGCAGTTTGACATCTTTAATAGCAATTTTCTCAAATCGTGGAGCCAGGTTCAACACTTCTTCCAATTCAGCATCAGAGATTTTGTCGTTCCGGTTTAAAAGCGTGTTTTTTTGATAATCCTTAACGTATCGATTCAACCCTTCGCTTAAGCCATAATAAGCTACTTCGGCCGTATTGGGTATATAAGAGAAGACTGTATTTTTCAAATCATGTCCTACAGATTCTAAAACCTGATTGCACAATAAATGACCCAATTGCTTACGCTCCCGGTAAATATCGGCATCGCTACCGCGAGAAAAATAGATGCGCTCAAAAGAGCAGGATCTTTGCAGATCAGGTTCCCGGAACTGTTCTTCGCTCACCTGACCATTTTTCTTGATGATCAACGCATGTCCAGGTTTAATTTCGCGAATATTCTCTAAAGGAACATTCAACGCTGTTTGTATAGCCGGGCGCTCTGATGTAACCACTACCAGCTCGTCATTTTGGTAATAAAACGCCGGACGTATTCCCGCCGGATCACGCATCACAAAAGCATCACCATGACCAAAAATACCGCTAATGGTATAACCGCCATCCCAGGTTTTGGCCGAGCGGCGCAAAATTTTAGCCACATCCAACTGGTTGGCAATTTCATGACTGATACTGACATTTGACATGCCCTCAGCCTTAAACTTATCAAATAGCTCCTGGTTTTCGGTATCCAAAAAATGGCCTATCTTTTCCAATACCGTTACGGTATCGGCTCTTTCTTTAGGATGCTGGCCCAATTCAAAAAGCTGCTCCAATAATTCGTCCACATTGGTCATGTTAAAATTACCGGAAATAACCAGATTACGGGTCATCCAGTTATTTTGCCGTAAAAACGGGTGGCAGCTTTCAATACTGTTTTTTCCGTGTGTACCATAACGCAAATGCCCCATCAAAACTTCACCAGTAAAGCTGATATTTTCTTTCAACCAATCAGCATCCTGAAGTAATTCCGGATTCGTGTCGTGCAGATCGGCAAACTTTTTCTGCACATACTCAAAAATCTCCGCAACAGCATTTGAGCCGATTGCCCTGTGTCGGCTAATATAGCGGTTTCCGGGTTTCACATTCAATTTGATGGTGGCAATACCGGCGCCATCCTGCCCACGGTTATGCTGCTTTTCCATCAATAAATACAGTTTATTCAGGCCGTAAAGCGCTGTACCATATTTTTCCTGATAATAAGAGAAGGGTTTTAAAAGGCGGATGAGAACCACACCGCATTCGTGTTTTATTTGTTCGCTCATTGCTGCTTATGAGCCTGCAAAAATACATTTTTTTTAATGCAAAAACACTTTATTTACACTCAGATAGATGAAATGAGATAGAGATGATTTTTTATTCCGCTAAAAATCAAGGCTTTGTAGTTTCCCACATGGCCTTATGGCGAAGATGAATCTTCTCGCCAAAAAACATCCGGGTGCTCCGTTCAAAAGAGCTGGTATAATCAGAAACATAAAAACGATGAAGGGCCTTATTTTCGGAATTAAGAAGATTTAACTGCTGCAAACGCTGTTGAACATGCCTGGCTACCGTTTCGGCTGTATTCACTATAGAAACCTTAGACTGATAAAACTCTTCAATTTCCGGTTTAATGAGCGGGTAATGCGTGCAGGCTAAAATCAAGCTATCAATATTTTTAAGCACCGGAGATGACAAATACGAATGGATAACCGTATGGCTGATGGTATTATTAAAAAAGCCTTCTTCAATCATGGGGGCCAACAAAGGTGTAGCCAATGAAGAAACTTTCAGGCCGGCATCAGCGGCTTTTAACTTTTTAGCATAAACCTCAGACTTTATAGTAGCCTTGGTGCCTATCACTCCAATCCTATGGTATATACCTGCCTTTACTACTTCATCCACTACCGGATCAATCACATTAACAATGGGCACTTGCTGTCCAAAAACTTCCAGCAAATCCTGATAAGCATGAGAGGAAGCGGTATTACAGGCAATTACAATCATCTTACAACCCTGCTCAATCAGGAATTGGGCAATTTTAAGGCTATAGTATTTAATGGCAACTGGCGATTTATCGCCGTATGGCAAATGGGCGGTATCTCCAAAATAAACCAATTGTTCCTGGGGCAACAATTTATGAATGGCGCTGGCTACCGTTAAACCACCAATGCCCGAATCAAATATCCCGATAGGTAAGGCCGAACTCATTTTGGATAAAATTAACACTATAAAACTGGTTCTACAAAAAAGGCGAAAACCCTGTTGGGGTTTTCGCCTTTAATTTCTTTTAAGGTCGTCTAAAAATTACTTCTTAACAGGAGTAGCTGGTGCATTGCTGATTCCTAATTTCGCTTTTACAGCTACTAATAAGTCATCACCACCATCAAAATAAACGATTCCTGGCTGAGAAACATCAAATACATAAGCATATCCTTTTTCTTTAGCTACGGCTTTAACCGCATCTTCAGCTTTTTTGAAAATAGGCTGATATAGTTCAGTACGTTTATTGGTTAACTCTTCCTGAGACTGCTCCTGGGTATCGCCAATTCTTTTTTCCATATCATGGATCTGGTTTTCCAGAGCCTGTAACTCTTTACCT
Organism: Daejeonella sp.; assembly: GCA_035631395.1. Lineage (GTDB taxonomy): Bacteria > Bacteroidota > Bacteroidia > Sphingobacteriales > Sphingobacteriaceae > Daejeonella. The sequence continues at coordinate 8,849 of DASQIU010000162.1, forward strand.
ACGGCTTCTTTATTAGCCTCGCTAATTGTTTTTGCTTTCTCCTGATAAGCTACAATTTTTTTCTGACGCTCAGCATCCATTTGCTCTAAGGCTGTTTGTTTAGTTTTGGCAAATGTCTGGAAGCTAGCATCAGCTGTTTTCATTTCAGGCATAGCCTGCAACAATTCGGCTGAGTTTATATGTCCAAACTTCTGTTGAGCATTTACTGCATTTCCAGCAAATAATAATCCTACCGCAACCACTGCTGCTTTAATTAAACTTTTCATTGTGTATTATTCTCGGTTTTTTGTTGTTTACGAATATATAAAAATTATCATTTGATCATCCCCTCGGGTTTATAGCCCAGTCGGGTGATGACCTCATTGCTTTTATCTAAACGAGGATTGGCATATAATAATACCACCTCGCTGCTTTTATCAAAAATCATATCCAATTGCTGAGCATCGGCTACGGCCTGCACTGCTTTAGCCACTCGCTCCTGGATGGGTTTAATTAATTTGCTGCGTTGCTGAAAAAGCTCGCCTTCAAACCCAAATTTAACTCTTTGAAATTCCTTTGCCTCATTTTCTTTCTCTATAATCTCGTTTTCACGACGCTTACGCATTTCGTTGGTTAGCAAAACCTGGTCGGCCTGGTAAGCTTTATACATATTGTCAATGTCCCCAAAACGAGCATCTAATTCTTTTTGCCATTGAGCAGAAAGTGCATCCAGTTGTTTTTGTGCCGAAGTATATTCCGGAATATGTTTTAAAATATATTCGCTATCCACGTAAGCAAACCGCTGAGCAAAAACGCCCAAGCTGGTAAATATAATGAGTGCAGATGTAATCAGAAATCTTTTCATAATTCTTTGCTATCTGGCGAATAATTCGCCCCTATTTTTATCGGGCGAATACATGGATTCGCCCCAACGGGATTAGCCCCAACGGGATACGCCCCAACGATTATTAATTAAATCCTCCGCCTAAAGACTGGGCTATGCTAAAATGAAACTGACCTTTGTTGGCATCAGGTAAGCCTGGAATGCGGTCAAATCCATATCCATAATCAATACCCAGCAATCCGAAGATTGGCAAGAACACCCGGGCTCCTACCCCAACCGAACGGCGTACGTTAAACGGAGCAAACTCACGAATATTGTTCCAGGTATTTCCTCCTTCGGCAAAAGTCAGCACAAATACCTGCGCCGATGGATTCAAAGTAATCGGATAACGTAATTCCAACACGTATTTGTTATAAATAGGGCTACCTGATTTTTGCGCAATGTTAGGATTAGAACCTACCGGGATAACCGTATTATTGGCATAACCACGCATAGCGATTATTTCAGATCCTTGCAGGAAGTCAAAGCCCTGCATCCCGTCGCCACCTAATTTAAAACGCTCGAAAGCCGATTGGCCTACCGCCCGGTTATATAAGCCCAGGAATCCAAACTGCGCCTGTGCTTTCAATACCAGCTTACCAGAAATTCTTTGGAACCACTGCGAATCAAATTTCCACTTATGGTATTCTGTATAACGGTATTTTTCCTGATCAGTAGCCGTTTTATAATTAATACTGTTCAGTAAAGAATAAGGTGGCGTAGCCTGAACAGTGAACTTTATATGCGAACCCGAAGTTGGATATATTGGTACATCTACTGAATTACGGCTAAATTCCTGCGTTAAGTTAAAGTTATAAGAAGTACCGTTAGAGAATAAAAATCCTGCATAATTATTCAACTTATACTGTTGCAAGTTGATGGAAGTATTGGCATTGAAATAATCATCCGGCCATTTTAAACGCTGCCCTAACGTAAAGGTTACCCCATTTAAGCGGATTTTCTGCAAGTCCGGATTTTTCATGGCTAAACCATTTGATTGTAGCGAAGTAAAGGCACTAATTCCAAAGTAAATTGGTTTTTTACCACCTAACCAAGGCTCGGAGAACGAAAAACTATATGATTGATAGTATTTTCCGTTGGTTTGCCCACGGATACTTAATTTCTGTCCATCTCCTTTAGGTAGCGGTTTCCACTCGCTCAGGTTAAAGAGGTTGCGGGCAGAGAAGTTATTAAAAGTTAATCCCAAGGTACCCACTATACGGCCTCCACCAAAACCTCCGGAAAGCTCAATCTGGTCAGATGGTTTTTCTACCACATTGTATTCTATATCAACAGTTCCTTCTTTTGGGTTAATGTTAATAGGTTTGGGTTCTGTTTTTTGTTCGTCAAAATTACCTAACTGGCCAATTTCACGGGTACTCCGTACAATGGCTTCCTTAGAGAATTTCTGTCCCGGTTTGGTCCGAATCTCCCGAAGCACCACTTTATCGTTGGTGATCTCGTTTCCTTTTAGGATAATTTTATTGATAGTGTACTGAGGTCCTTCGTACATGCGAATTTCCAGATCGATGGTATCGCCATATACTTTGGTCTGCACCGGATCGGCAGTAAAGGTCAAATATCCATCGTTCAAGTATAGGGAACTTACATCATCGCCACTAGCTGATGGGCCGCTTAATCGTTTATTTAATTTCTCTTCGCTAAATACTTCACCCTTTTTAATGTTTAAGATAGCGTTTAATATTTTGGTAGGATATTTGGCATTTCCAGCCCAGGTAATGTTACCGAAGTAATATTTTGGACCTTCATATAACTTCATGTTGATATCTACATATTTATCGCCCTGGCGGATTACGGTATCTTTCAGCAATTCGGCATCGCGATAGCCTTTATCATGCATTTTGGCTATCAGGGCCAATTTATCTTCTTCATATTTGGATTTCTGAAACTTACCCGGGCCAAAAATTTTATAAACGGCTCGTTGCTTGGTTTTTTTCAGGTATTTCCGAAGTTGTTTATCTTTAAAATCCTTATTGCCTTCAAAATGTATGGCATTAACCTTTACTTTTTGATTTTTATCCACTTTAACATTCAGGATCACGTTATTAGCTTCACTGGTATCTCTCACCTGCGTGATAAACACATCGGTAAACATGTATCCTTTTTCACTAAAATGCTTTTTAATGATGTCGGCAGTAGTTTGCAACAAGTTTTCGTTTACCACTTTGCCGGTTTTATCGTTCAACTTGGTACGCACATCGTCGGCTTCGCTTTTACGCAGACCTTTCAGATCAATGCGGGTTAAACGCGGGCGCTCAGTCAGTGCCAGATCAAAAAAGATAGTATCGCCTTTAATTTGAGTAATGTTCAGTTGCACATCATCAAATAAACCTTGAGTCCATAAATTTTTAATGGCATTAGAAGTAGCATCTCCCGGAACAATAATATGCTCGCCCGGGGTAAGTTTGGAAATAGTTATCAAAACATCCTTATCCAGATATTTCACTCCGCTTACAGTGGTTCCGCCAATAACGTATTCTTTAGGATTAAGATAGCTGATATCTGTAGAAGAAGGCCTGGTACCCGAAGAAGCGCCTGAACGGCCAAACTGCGCCATAGCGGCTGTACCTGATATTAGAAAAAATATAGTGATAAAGAAACGGTTCATTTTGTGGTTTTAACGATGCTAAAATAACGGAATCAGTTGTTAAATAATGTTAAAAGTAAAAATTAAGTTTATTCTGAGACCTTTTGTAAGCTTAGGAAGAACAAAATATTGACAGTAATTTTTTAAATAATTGGCTGTATGCGAGAAATTAGCTGAGTTGTTCGCTAATTTTACCAAAACGTCTTTCCCGCTTCTGATAATCTATAACGGCTTCAAAAAGGTCCTGACGTCTAAAATCGGGCCATAATTTAGGTGTAAAATACAGTTCGGCATAAGCCAGTTGCCATAACAAATAATTGCTGATCCGGTATTCTCCACTGCTTCTGATCATTAGTTCCGGATCAGGCATATTGGCCGTATTTAACTGCGAAGCAAAAACCTGCTCGGTTATTTCTTCGGGTTTTAACAAACCTTGCTGTACCTGCATAGCCAAATTGCGGGCGGCATGGGTAATTTCCCAGCGGGAACTGTAACTTAGAGCCAGGGTTAAAACACAGCGGGTATTGCCGGCGGTTTGCTCTATAGCTTCCTGTAATTGGCGATAACATTTTTCGGGTAAGGATCTCAAATCGCCAATGGCATTTAATTTCACCCCATTATTCATTAAGGTTTTTGTTTCTTTATTGATGGTGGAAACCAGCAATTCCATTAAGGCAAAGACCTCTAGTTTAGGACGGTTCCAGTTTTCAGTAGAAAAAGCATAAAGAGTAAGATATGGGATGCCCAACTCTACAGCGCCTTCTACCGTATCGCGAACCGCTAACACGCCGTTTTGATGGCCAAAAACACGCAATTTGCCTTTTTCTTTTGCCCAGCGGCCATTTCCATCCATAATTACTGCCACATGCTGGGGCAGATTATTCATATCTATTTGCTCAAGTAAACTCATTAATGTTTGGCTAATTTTCTAAAACATCATTCCGGCTTGACAAAACCCTGCCAATTCCAACAAAGTTAGAATTTCCTGTGCATTTATTTTAAAAGCTTTTATCTGAGGCTGAAAAGTGGCCTAAAGATGCGAGAAAATAAATGCCTAAAAACAAATTTTTCAAACATGTATTTACCACAAACCAGATATCTTAAAATTAATGTAATTTAAATATGAATTTATCCCTATGAATTTTAATAGCAATAACCCTCTGAATAGCTAAACATGCCTTATACCTTGTTCTGGTTTAAATTTAAAAAAAAACGGCCTGAAGCCTTTAATTAAATACGTTGCTGTTGAAAAAGACTATCCATTATATTAATGCGCTAAAAGACAATAAGGTATTTGTACTTCTGGTGATTTTATTGGCTTGCTGGTTTAGCATGATCATCATGAACTATTATACCATCAAACTACTGTCTTCTACCCGCTCCTTCATGTATGGCCAGTTTATTTATTCCAGAAGCTATAGAAATGCCATCCGAAATTTGCTGCTTTATACTTATACAGAAGATGAAAAATTTTACAGAGTTTATCTTTCAGAAATGCATTTGCCAGGTTATAATGGGGTGGCCCGCGATATGCTACTAAATAATGTAGACCTTAAGAAAGTACGTGAAAAGTTACGCCAGGCTGGAAACTCGCCTTCGGAGGTGAATGATTTTTTATGGCTGGGAAGAACCATGTTCCAGTTTTCTTTTATAAAACGGGTATTTATAGAGTGGAAAGAGGCCGATATATTTTTAGAAGATCTGCAGGCTATAGCCACGGGTATCCACCAGCAAATCCGGACAAAAAATCTTTCCCCGAAACAAAAAATCATTCTGGCTAGAAAAATCAACAATTTATCGATCAAACTGAATAATGGAGATAAACGCCTGATCAATATTTTAGACGGCGCAATCCGCAACTTCACCGTTTGGATCTATGTAGCCAATGGTTTAATTGTTCTGATTTTGTTTGGCAGCTCTATCTTTAAATCGACTCTTTTAGTCAGCCACCTGGAATATACCAAAACTGAATTAGAGAAAAAAAACCAGCTTTTAACAGTTACCAATGAAGAATTGGACCGTTTTGTGTACAGCGCATCTCATGATTTAAGGGCCCCCTTGGTTTCGCTCAAAGGATTACTACTGCTCACCCAGCAAGAAACCGACACTTCTAAAATCAGACTTTACATGAATTTAATGCAGCAAAGTATAGAGCAACAGGATCAGTTTATCCGCGATATCATTGATTTTTCGAGAAATAAAAGAGGCGAGCTATCTCTTCAAAAAGTGAATCTGGAAAAACTGATTGAAGAATCTGTTAACCAGCACATTTTTTATTTCAAAGACCATCCGGTGGTTATAAAAAAGCAGATTCTGGTTAAAGAATTATACAGCGATCCGGTAAGGCTTAAAATCATTCTGAACAACCTGATTTCTAATGCCATTAAATACGGAGATCAGGAAAAAGTGGAAAACAAAATCAAAATACTTACCTATCAAAACCTAGGAAAAATCTATATAGTTGTTATAGACAATGGCGTAGGAATTAAACCTGAGTTTCAGGACCGCATTTTTGATATGTTTTTTGTTACAGCCGACCATAATCCCGGATCGGGCCTGGGCTTGTACATTGCAAAAGAGTGTGCTCTCAAATTAAATGGCACTATTTCAGTTCAATCTCACCGTGGATTGGGCACTAAATTTACGGTAATTTTACCCCAGCATACACCGCCTGACGCATCGGAACAAAGTTAATACATAGGGCATTTACGCGAAACAAAGGTATAAGTAAGGCTGATACCGGTAAATAAATAAGTATCTCTTTTCCGCAAATCGCCACGCTGGGTTCCTGGAACTCCAATTTGGGGAATTGTAACTGAACGGTCAGATAAGTTTTCTGAACCAGTTGGGCTAAAAACTGCCCCTTGAGGATAATTACCGCTTACATCATCCAAATAATCTGTAAATGCGGTACGATACCCTATTTCGCCAATCAGATTCCAGTTATTGGCAATATTATATTTAATTCCGGCCCCATACGGAATGCTTAAAGCATATTTAGAATATGACCTTCCTTCGGTTTGCAATGGTTGCAGATTAGCCACCTGGCCATCCGATAATTTAGTTTTAGGATTAAAAGCAAAACCTCCAATTCCGGCAAATAAATAGGGCGAAAACTTGCGGGTGCCATAACCAGGCAAAACGCCCGGTACGTAGTTGAAGAAATTAAACTCCGTTTGAAGAGATATTTCTGTTAAAGGTGAATAAAAATTTAGGTTACGCTGTTGAAAATGCTCATTATTGGATAGGGCATCATCTGCCTGCACCTGGCCATGCATCAAATTTAATTTTAGAGACCAGAATCCGTCCAAATTTCTTTTTACCTGTCCGCCAAAAGCCAAATTGGTAACCTGATAAGGTTTTACCGGATTAAGATCGCCCATATAACCAGATCCGCCAACAAAACCACCTATTTCCCAAGTCTGGGCTCTAGCCGAAACGCTACAACAACAAATTATAAATAAGGATAAGGACAGTAATCTCATAAAAAAGAACACGAATTGGATAACACTAATTTACAAATTGAACTAATTTTCACTAATTCAGGTAATCCGCCCTGTAATTTCAAGAATTCGTACAAATTCGTCTAATTAGTGGAATTAGTGTTTAATAGTTCCTGGTATCAATTCCCCACAATAATTTGTTCCTTAAGGTAGATAAATAATTTTCATTATTTAATCGGATAAGATTAAAATCAAAGGGGGCCTTTTTGATGAAGACCCTTGCCGAATTATCAATCACTTCTGTTCTGGAATCGCAGGTAAGGAGATACTTGGAACTGCGACCTTCAACCTCAAAAGATAATTCATTAGTATCTGACAGCACCACCGGCCGGACATTTAAATTATGCGGGGAAATGGGCGTAATAACCATATTGCCCGTCCGCGGAAAAACAATGGGTCCACCGCAACTTAAAGAATAAGCCGTAGAACCAGTTGGAGTGGCTATAATCAAGCCATCCGCCCAATAAGAATTCAGAAATTCGCCATTTAAATAAGTGTGGATAATCATCATGGCCGAAGTATCCCTTTTATGAATGGTTACATCATTAAGGGCAAAATTCTCCTCTCCAAATAAGTTCAGCTCAGATTCCACACTTAACATGCCCCGCTTATCCAGGGTAAAATTTCTATCGACCAGGTTTTGTATAGCCGATTGGATATCATCTTTATTGATGCTTGCCAAAAAGCCCAGCCGACCAAAATTAATTCCGATTACCGGTATTTGAGAATCGCGAATCAAGGCTACCGTATCCAAAAGAGTACCATCTCCACCCAAACTAATCATCACCTCAATGTTGGCGCTCATCAGATCAGCATAGCTGTTAAATACTCCCAATTTTTTAGGGAAGAAGATTTTGCCTTGTATAAACTGGTGATATTTATCAAAAAGTAAGGGCTCTATATCCAGAGCGGCCAGGCTGTCAAAAACCTGTTGAACGTAAGGAAGAACTGAATTATTAAACTGTCTGCCGTAAATTGCAATCTTCATGCAAAAAGGTTTAAATATCGAGATAATTCATCAACTGATCATAGCGGTCTAAAGTGCCATCATCAGCTTTTGTATCATTAAAGGTAGCTTTTACCAGATAATCGTATCTTAAAAAAGAAGCCACAATAGTCGAAATATCGGTGCGATTCAACTTTAGGGTAACTTCAAGCCGTGTAGAGTCTGGGAAGGAGTTTACATACGAACTGAGGATCTGGGCGTTATCAGATTCAACAACCTGAGCAATATGAGCCAAAGAGTTATTTCGGCTGCTGATTTCCAGAATAATAATTCCACCGGGTTCTTTTACCGAGGTAATATTGGCAAAATACTCAACCATGGCATTAATGGAAATCAAGCCCAGGTAATTGCGGGCATGGTCAACTACCGGAACAACGCTTAAATGATGCTCGCCAAACAGCCTGATCACATCATAAATATGCTGATTTTCGAACACAACGCAGTTCCGAAGCCCCAAACTTAAACTTCCTATAGCTTCAGAGTAATCCGCCGCTTCTACCAGGTCATCGTCTGCGAGTAAACCAAGCAATTGGCGATCATTAACTACTGGCAAATGGCTAACGCGAAACTCGGCCATCCTGTCAAAAGCTTTCTGAATAGAATCAGATGTTTTTAACGGGGGGATGGCATTCGCTATCATTTCGCGAGCTAACATGAGACTAACCTCCTATCCGGTTTAAAAATTTTCTCAGGCACTCATTAAATTCTGCAGGCCGCTCCATCATGGGGGCATGGCCGCATTTATCGATCCAGTTTAATTCTGAGTTGGCTAATTCTTTATTAAACTCCAGAGCTACTTCTGGCGGAGTTATTTTATCATCTTTTCCCCAAATCAAACAAACTGGGATCGTAATTTTATGTAAATCTTTGGACATATTGTGCCGGATAGCTGATTTGGCCATAGCCAAAATACGGATTACCCGCACCCGGTCATTTACTGTTTCAAACACCTCGTCCACCAGTTCTTTGGTAGCTATTGCCGGATCGTAAAAGGTATATTCTACTTTTTCTTTAATAAAGTCATAGCTTTCGCGACGGGGAAATGAGCCCCCAAAAGCATTTTCGTACAAACCCGAACTCCCGGTTAATACCAGTGCTTTCACTTCCTCTGGATGCGCAAGCGTATAAATTAATCCCACATGGCCGCCCAATGAATTACCCAACACGATTATATTTTGCAGCTTTTTATGCTTAACAAATTTATGTACAAATTTAGCCAGACTTTTTACGCCGGTAGTTAATATAGGTAAATCATATAAAGGCAGCATCGGGATAATTACCCGGTATTTTCCTTTAAATGCGTTAACTACATCTTCCCAATTGCTTAATGCACCCATTAAACCATGCAGTAATAATAGTACTTCGCCCTCTCCTTCTTCTACGTACTTGAAACCTTTATCTTCTTTTATTGCGAAATCCATATAATTATTTAGTGCCTTTAAGTATCCTGCTAAGATAGAAGTCTGATTGTAAAATTGGTATAAAAACTTAATTAAATGATGTTAAATACACATTTTCTCCACACCTCAAACATATCTTTTTGGAGCTAACTCCCAGAAATTCCGGCTGATAATAAATTCAATTTTTATATTCTACCGGCCAATGTCAGAAAAAAATATTTTCTATAGAGCAAAAACAAACCGCCCAATCTATAGGCCAGAAAGTAATTCTTTTACAATTTCAGAAATTGTTTTTCCATCGGCTTTGCCGGCCAGTTCTTTATTTACCAGGCCCATCACCTTCCCCATATCTTTCATGCCAGCGGCTCCGGTTTTCTGTATCGTTTGCCGTACGTGTTCTTCAATGGCGGGGCGGTCCATTTGTTTGGGCAGATAACCCTCAATAACGGCCATCTCCTCTTCCTCTATCTGTTGCAAATCCGGACGGTTTTGACTAGCATATATTTCGGCAGATTCCTTGCGTTGTTTTACCAGCTTTTGCAGCATCTTGACTTCAGCTTCCTCAGATAAAGTATCTGAGGCACCTTTTTCTGTCAGCGCCATTAACAAAGCCGATTTGATGGCCCTTAATCCGCGAAGACGCACCTGATCTTTGGCCAGCATAGCCGCCTTAATTTCCTGATCTATTTGTTGCTGAAGCATCTTTTTATTTTTTGGGTTGAGATTGATTTATATTATAAGCAGCTGACGCTTATTCCTTACGCAACAAATAGGTAGTATTGGCCTGAGCTGTAGGCATTACCAGCATTTCATTGATATTAACATGCGCAGGCCGGGAAACGGCAAACCAAATAGTATCGGCAATATCCTGGGCATGTAAAGGTTCATATCCCTGGTAAACTTTTTTAGCCCGTTCCACATCACCTTTAAAACGCACCTCAGAGAATTCTGTTTCAACGGCTCCCGGATGAATGGCCGTAACCTTAATACCGTAAGGCAACAGATCGATCCGCATAGCTTTATTCAGGGAATCAACCGCATGTTTGGTTGCACAGTACACATTTCCATTGGCATAAGTTTCTTTTCCGGCAATAGAGCCCAGATTGATAATATGCCCGGATTGCTGTTTCACCATCCAGGCAGAAACCACCTTGGTAATATACAAAAGTCCTTTCACATTGGTATCCACCATGGTATCCCAATCTTCCAGATTGCCTTCATGAATGGGATCCAAACCCTGGCTTAACCCCGCGTTATTGATCAGTACATCTACCTTTTTCCATTCATCGGGTAAGTTTTCCAATTGCTGAACCTGTTGCTTATCGCGAACATCCATGGTAATAATATGGGATTGGGCGCCAAACTCCTTTTGCAGATCAGCGGCCAAAGACTCTAACCTTTCACTACGACGACCAATAAGAATTAAACGATAATGTTCTTTGGCAAACAAACGGGCGCAGGCTTCGCCGATTCCGGCGGTAGCTCCCGTAATCAGGGCTATTTTAGACATATAAAAATTTTAAACCAAAATTAAAAAAACCTCTATTAATAGAGATTAAAACTAAGAGAATTTGTACTTGTGCAGATCCAGTGCATTATTCTCAAATTCCTTTTCTGCCACTCTCAAATCGTAAGAAGCTTGCAACCTTAGCCACATTTCAGCATTACCCCCAAAAACTTTGGCGATTCTAATTGCCATATTAGGTGAAATAGCAGCTTTACAATTTAAAACATTAGACAAGGTGGGTCGAGTAACTTTAAGTAATTTAGCTGCTTCCAAAATAGTTAAATTATTAGCTTTGATTACTTCTTCCCTTAAAATTTCGCCCGGGTGAGTATTCTCCTTTATTCCTCTTTCCATATTGACAAATTTTAGCATAACGATTAATGGATATCCTCTAAGCCGATATCGAAAGCATTGCCATTTTCAAAACGAAAAATAACACGGTAATTTCCAGTAACATCCAATGACCAAAAACCATTTAAATCACCTTTTAATTGGTGTATTCTTAAATTTCTAAATGGCTCAAAGTCCTGTGGCACAAAAGCAGCATCGTTAATTAAATCTAATATAAACCGAATTTTAGGCAACATATCAGGACGAATTTTACTTTCATCTCCTTTATTCCAATAAACTTTTAGCCCTTTATGGGTAAATGTCTTTATCATAAGCTACCCTTTGCGATATGCGTAAAGTTACGCATTACGTTTTTAAAGAAGATGAGATTTCCAGTTTATTCAGTTCAGGTCTGATTATTCGAAATATAAACTGAATTGAAAATTACGTAAGAAAAGCCTATCCAAAGGGCTGGAATAAGGATGATTTTCAGGTCTTAAAACGCTTTTAAAGGTATTGGCCAGTTTAATTTCGGGCGACAACTTAAAAAACTCAAAATACAGATCAAAGCCAATCCCAGCTTCATACCATAATACATTCCGACTATTTTTAACCAATCTTTCACTTAGCATAAACCCATCATCATTGGTTTTCTTCTTTGAAACAATATCAACAGAATATTT
>DASQIU010000163.1:0-14264 GCA_035631395.1 Daejeonella sp.
GATGAAGTGGAAGGTATTAACCGCATCCGGATATCATCTATTGAACCCAACCTGTTAACTAACGAAATTATTGAGTTCGTGGCCACCTCCAAGCGTTTTGTGCCACATTTTCATATCCCTCTGCAATCGGGCTCTAATAAAATATTAGGATTGATGCGCCGCCGTTATCGCCGGGAATTATATGTCGATAGGGTGGCTAAAATCAACTCCCTGATGCCTCATTGCTGTATTGGAGTGGATGTAATTGTGGGTTTTCCGGGCGAAACCCGCGAGGATTTCCTGGATACCTATAATTTCCTGAACGAGCTGGATATTTCTTATTTGCATGTCTTTACTTATTCTGAGCGGGAAAATACTCCGGCTGCGGAAATGCCTGATGCGGTTCCGGGAGCACAACGGGCCGACCGGAGTAAAATGCTGCATATTCTCTCTGAGAAAAAACGCCGGGCTTTTTATGAAAGCCACTTAGGCAACCAAGCTGAAATATTATTCGAAGGCGATCATAAAGAAGGATTTATGCATGGTTTTAGCCGGAATTATGTGAAAGTAAGAACTCCTTATGATCCGCTTTTGGTGAATGAAGTTAAAACCGTACAATTAGTTTCCATTGCATCAGATGGCAATGTGGACATCATTGAACCTGCCGAAGCTCTTTCGCACCATTAAGATTTTAATTTGTTTTACAAGTTAAAAATTCTGGTAAGATTGTATCTTTAGCACATGTTTCCAACCATTACTTATCTCATCGAGTATCTTTTTGGTATTCACATACCATTGCCAATACAAACTTTTGGCTTTTTTGTGGCCCTGGCATTTATAGCCGGTTATTGGGCGTTTAGCCAGGAATTTAAGCGTAAAGAAAAACAGGGCCTGGTGCATGCTTTTACCCGCCAGCTAACCATAGGTCAGCCGGCAAGTCTTTCTGAATTAATTTTAAATGGCTTGTTCGGTTTTGTAGTAGGATATAAATTGCTGGATGCTGTATTTAATTATTCCGCTTTTGTAGCCGATCCGCAGGATTTTTTACTCTCTCTTCGCGGTAGCTTTTTAGGCGGCGTATTGATGGCTGCATTGTTTGCCTATTGGGCTTATGCCGAGAAAAAGAAACAGCAGTTGCCACAACCCAAAGTGGTTAAAGAAACCGTACATCCTTATCAATTAATGGGTACCCTGATCATGTGGGCCGCCTTGTGGGGATTTTTGGGCGCCAAAATTTTCCATAACCTGGAATATTGGGATGATTTTATGCGGAACCCAATAGAAGGTTTACTTTCTTTCAGCGGATTAACTTTTTATGGCGGCTTAATTTGCGGGGGAGCAGCGGTTTTGTACCATGCCCGTAAATATGGCATTAAATGGGTACACATGCTGGATATTGGTGCACCGGGTATGATGCTGGCTTATGCCGTAGGTCGCTTGGGTTGCCATATGTCGGGAGACGGAGACTGGGGATTTGAAAATGTAGCTGCAAAACCCGCCTGGTTAAGCTGGGCTCCTGATTGGGTTTGGTCGTTTAAATTTCCGCATAACGTGGTGCACGAAGGAGTGCCCATTCCGGGCTGCACCGGCGCTTTTTGCAATGAGTTGCCGGTAGGGGTTTTCCCAACTTCTTTTTATGAAATGCTGGCTTGCCTGATTTTATTTGGCCTGCTGTGGTCATTACGTCATCGTATCAGAATTCCAGGATTAATGTGGTCTGTATATTTGATCTTAAACGGTTTGGAGCGCTTTTTTATTGAGCTGATCCGGGTAAATTCTAAATATCACGTTTTGGGACTGAGCTTTACCCAGGCCGAACTGATCTCCTTTATTATGGTTGTTGCAGGCATGATCGGCATTTTCTGGTCTGTAAATTATGCTCGTAAACATCCCGAAACAGTACCTGCAAACTAATGGAGCTATCAGTATTGACTACCCAGGTTGTTGCGCTTTGCAAAGAAGTAGGGGAGTTTATCCGTAAAGAATCCCTGGTTTTTGATCGCAATAATATTGAGTATAAGGGCCTGAATGATATGGTATCTTATGTGGATAAAACATCTGAGGAACTCTTGGTTAAAGGATTATCTGGCTTCTTGCCCGAGTCGGGTTTTATTACGGAAGAAAAAACCATAAATCGGCTGGCTGAGGATTACAACTGGATTATTGATCCCCTGGATGGGACTACTAACTTTATTCATGGTATTCCGGCTTATTGCATCAGCATTGCTTTACAAAAAGGAGATGAGTTGGTGCTGGGCGTGGTTTATGAAATTAACCGGGACGAATGTTTTTGGGCCTGGAAAAATGGAGGTGCTTTTTTGAATGGTTCGCTTATAAAAGTTTCGCCGGCCATAAAATTAAGCGAGACCTTATTGGCAACCGGTTTCCCTATTAGCGATTTCAGAAAGCAGGAAGCATATATGAAAACCTTGCGAGATTTGATGCAGGTTTGCCATGGTTTGCGCCGCATTGGTTCAGCAGCTTTAGATTTGGCTTATGTGGCTTGCGGACGATTTGATGGTTATTTTGAATATAATTTAAATTCCTGGGATGTGGCCGCGGGGATGGTTTTGGTAAAAGAGGCGGGTGGACAAGTTTTCGATTTCTCGGGAGGCGATCAATGCATTTCCAAAAGAGAAATAGTGGCAACAAATGGGAAGGTTTCTGCCGAAATTTTGGAAGTAATATCAACTTATTTTAAAAATTAATTAGCTGTATCACCTTAAACTCTTATTTTATGTCTAAAATCACCAAGGTTTTATTGATTTTGTTAGCTGCATTTATTGTTATTCAATTTATCCGACCAGCTAAAAACCTGTCGGCAGCGGCAAGTTCAAATGATGTTTTTGCTCAACATCCAGCCCAGGATACCTTAAAGCAACTTATTCAGACCGCCTGCTATGATTGCCATTCAAACAATACCAATTACCCTTGGTATTCCAACATTCAGCCGGTGGCCTGGTGGTTAAACCATCATGTTGTGGATGGAAAACGCCATTTGAATTTTTCTGAGTTCGCTACTTATACCCATAAACGTGCCGATCATAAAATGGAAGAAGTGGTAGAACAGTTGGAAAAAGGAGAGATGCCTTTAAGTTCTTATACTTTCTTGCATCCGGAAGCGGATTTGAACAAGGAGCAGACACAAGCCATTATTGATTGGGCCAAGCAAAGCCGTGGAAGAATTATGGCTGATAGTTTGAGTAAAAAGGCGGAGTAAGGTTAATTTGGTTAATCGTTTTTCGTTTCTCGTCCTTCGTTCTGGAAGGCAGATGGAGTTTAAACTGATTATCGATTAAGCGCTTAACTGTTCTTCGTCTAATGGTTTTGTTAAATCCTACAAATCTTAATTCAAACAATGTGTTGGTTTTGCCGTTTAAACCCGATTAAAGTGGAAAACCCGGAATGCAGCGTAGCGGAATGAGGATTTGGAACGGAAAGCGGGGCTATCGGTACTGATTTGTACAAATCTGCTTTCTAAAAATAAAAGCCTTTAATAAAAAGAGCTCCCAGGATTATAAAACCTGGGAGCTCTCTGTATAAATAAAATAAGCTTTAAAGTCTAACTTACATCGCTTCAGAAACCACTTCGGTTACTTCGGGAACCATGCGTTTCAGCAGGTTTTCAATGCCGGCTTTCAGGGTAATAGTTGATGAAGGGCATCCGCTGCAGGAACCGCGTAATTCTACGGTAACCACACCTTCTTTAAAAGATTTATAGCTGATGGCGCCACCGTCTTGCTCAACAGCCGGGCGTACATAATCATGCAAAATTTGCTGAATTTTAATCTCGGTTTCTCCACCTACAAAAGCCGCCTGTTCTTCTTCTTCCTTAATATGCAGTTCAGCTTCTACGGCTCCTTTAACAAACTCCTTTAAAAGGGGTTCAATATCGGCCCAGTCGGCAGTATCTGTTTTGGTAATGGTTACAAAGTTGCTGGCAAAAAATACCCCGTTCACAAAGTTGAATTTGAACAATTCGCGGGCAAATGGTGATTTTTCGGCACTTTCTCTGGTTGGAAAATCAACGCTGCTGTTGATCAGCAATTTGTTAACCAGGAACTTCATGGTTGCCGGGTTGGGGGTACCTTCTGTATATACGTTAATGTTGGACATGGTTAAAATTTATTTGAACAAAATTAGCCAAATTATGCTTGCAGCATTGGCGGCAAGCAAGTTATGACATGTTGGTGATACTTATAGCCCGGTGTAATTTTGGGGACTAATATTTTTTATTTCTTCTTTAACGGTTTTCGGAATATTTAGTTTCTCCACAAACTCCGCAATGGTAGCCGCGTTTACCTGCTGGTTGGTGCGGGTCAACTCTTTGAGAGCTTCATACGGATTGGGATAATTTTCACGGCGTAAAATGGTTTGGATGGCCTCGGCCACTACGGCCCAGTTGGCTTCCAGATCCTGACGAATAGCCTCTTCGTTTAATAATAATTTATGTAAACCTCTGATGGTTGATTTTAAAGCGATCAAGGTATGAGCCAAAGGAACGCCGATATTTCTTAAAACGGTTGAGTCGGTAAGGTCTCTTTGCAGGCGGGAAATAGGTAATTTGGCCGCAAAATGTTCAAATAAAGCATTGGCAATGCCCAGGTTTCCTTCCGAATTTTCGAAATCAATAGGATTTACTTTATGCGGCATAGCCGATGAACCAACTTCGCCGGCTTTAATGCGCTGTTTGAAATAGTTCATGGAGACATAGGTCCAGATATCACGGTCCAGATCTATTAGAATATTATTGATCCGTTTTAAAGCATCACATTGAGCGGCAAAATTATCGTAATGTTCTATTTGTGTGGTAGTTTGCGAGCGGTTTAAGCCTAAGCGCTCATTTACGAAATCATTGGCAAAATCTTTCCAGTGGATTTGCGGATAGGCTATATGGTGGGCGTTGAAATTGCCGGTGGCTCCGCCAAATTTGGCTGAAAACGGAATGTCTAATAAATGGCTTAATTGTACCTGCAGGCGTTCTACAAAAACGTTAATTTCTTTACCTAAACGGGTAGGCGATGCCGGCTGCCCGTGTGTATGGGCCAGCAAAGGCACTTCGGCCCAGTCGGTAGCCAGTTTGTCCAGCATGTCGATCAGTTCATGCAATGCCGGATAATAAGAATTAATCATCGCCAACTTAAAAGAATAAGGAATGGCGGTATTATTAATATCCTGGGAAGTAAGTCCAAAATGAATAAATTCTTTGCTGGAGCTTAAGCCGAGTTCATCAAAACGGGCTTTGATAAAATATTCTACCGCCTTTACATCATGATTGGTGGTTTGCTCTATCTGTTTAACGGCCTTGGCATCCTCATCGCTAAAATTTTCATAAATAGCTCTTAAATCGTCGAATTTCTGGGTGTCAAAATGCTGCAACTGAGGTAGTGGAAGTTCGCATAAGGCAATAAAATATTCGATCTCTACATAAACCCGATATTTGATTAAAGCAGCTTCAGAAAAATAGGCCGCTAATGATTCGGTGGCTTTCCGGTAACGGCCATCGATAGGAGAAATGGCGCTAAGCGATGATATAGACATAAACTGGATTTTCTTGCGAAGTTACGTTTTTTGACCTAATCCATCAGCCCTATTGCTTTATTCCCTTGTTCTCTACCGAAATTTTTGCTGTTTAAATCATCTGTTAGTTATTTTCTTTTAAATCGAAAATTATTTTCAGAAACTTTCAACTTGCCCAAAGTTTCCTTAGTTTTGCGCTGATTTTAGTTTCTAACTTTTGGATATTCAGGAACATATCATTACTGAGTCGGACAATCTTTTTTGCCAGTATGGTATCAAAAGCGTGACTATGGCCGATATTGCGAGTAAACTGGGTATTTCCAAGAAAACCATATATCAGCATTTTAAGGATAAAAACGCCCTGGTTGTAGAGATTTTACGGAATAAACTATCTGATCAGGGTTGTAAAATGCATGAAAATGCTTCACAGTCGGCCAATGCTGTTCATGAATTGCTTTCTGCTGTAACACTTACCCGGGCTTTGCTATCTAAAATGAATCCGACGCTTTTTTATGATCTGCAGAAGTATCATCCTTTGGCCTGGAAAGAGTTTAGAATTTTCCGGGAAAAAGCCTTATACGAGGTCATTTTTGAGAACCTGAAGCGTGGGGTGCAGGAGGGACATTACCGCCCGGAGATCAACCTGCCTATTTTAACCCGGATGCGCATTGAGCAAATTGACATGATATTTAATCAGGTAGTTTATCCTGTTTCTGAATTTAATTTATCGCAGGTGATCACTGAAATAACGGAGCACTTTCTGTATGGAATATGTACGCCTCAAGGACATGAATTAATTAGCAAATACAAACAAATAATTTAAGTATAACCCGAATCATAAGATGAAATACAAGTTGTATCCCCTGATTTTATGCCTGGTCTGGGCTTTCCCGTCCCTGGCACAAAATTCAGCGCCATTAAAGTTTAGTTTTAATTTAGACGAAGCTATTGAGTATGCACAAAACCATCAGGTTGCTGTTTTAAATGCTCAGCTGGATCAGAAAATTGCAAGCAATACGGTTAAACAAACCATTGGTATTGGATTGCCCCAGATCAACGGAAGCGCCAATTTTCAGGATTATCTGAAAGTGCCTACCAGCTTATTGCCCGGCGAGTTTTTTGGCCAGCAGGGTACCCTGGTGCCGGTAAAGTTTGGCGTTACCTATCAGTCATCCATAGGAGCCGACTTAAGTCAGCTATTGTTTGATGGTACCTATCTGGTAGGATTAAAGGCTTCTAAGACCTATAAAGAACTATCAACCCGTAATTTGCAGCGCAGTCGCATAGAAACGGCAGTAGCGGTTACCAAGGCTTATTATTCCGTATTGGTTAATAATGAACAGTTAAGCTTGCTGGATGCCAACCTGCTGCGTTTAAAAAAATCGCTAAACGATACCGAGGCGCTTTTTAAGAACGGATTTGTAGAGAAAATAGATGTTGACCGATTAAGTGTATTAAAAAATAACCTGGAAACCGAACGGCAAAATGTAACCCGTTTATTGGCCTTGAATGTGAATCTGTTGAAATTTCAGATGGGGATGCCTGTTGAGGCCGAACTTAGCCTGAAAGACTCGATCAATAATCTGAATATTGAGAAAAATACGGTAACTGCCGATACCACCGCTTACCAGAGCCGAATTGAGTTTGCTTTGATGCAAACCCAGAAAAAGTTAAACGAACTGGATCTGAAACGTTATAAAAGTTTGTTTTTACCTTCTCTGTCGGCCTTTGGAAATACTGGCAAAAGTTGGCAATCTAACAATTTCTCAACCATGTTCGATATGGGATTTCCATCAACGGTGGTTGGCTTGAGGTTAATGGTACCTATTATGTCTGGTGGCCAGAAACTTTACCGGGTTCGGAATGCCAAACTGGAAGTAGAGAAAACCCAGAACAATTTGGAGAATTTGAAAAATGGCATCAACCTGGAAATTGCCCAGGCCCAAACCATTTATGTAAACGGATTGGAATCATTGGACAATCAAAAACGCAATATGGAGTTGGCCACTGAAGTTTTAAGAGTATCCAAAATTAAATACGACCAGGGGGTAGGCTCCAGCTTAGAGGTAACCACCGCCGAAACTTCCCTGAAAGAATCACAAAATAATTATATCAATGCTTTATATGATATGCTTATCAATAAAGTAAACCTGGATAGAGCATTAGGTAAAATCAATTACTAAACAATTACACCGTACAGAACATGAAAAAGATTATATGGATATCAGCCGCAGTTTTTTTGGGGGCATGTGCCGGCAAAACCACTGATAAAAAATCCGAACTGGAAGAACTTAAAAAGCAACGTACTGAATTAAATAGCCGCATTGCTCAGTTAGAAAGCGAAGTGGGCCCTGCCCAAGCTCAAGCTAATGTGAAAGAAGTAAGCCTTTTTGAGGTGCACGAAACTCCGTTTAAGAATTACCTGGAAGTGCAGGGGAAAATAGATGCCGAAGAAAATGTGCAGGTTACCCCCGAAGCTGCCGGTGTGGTTACGGCTGTTTTTGCTCAAGTGGGTCAAAATGTTAGTCGCGGACAAGTATTAGCTCAGATTGACGATAAGGTGTTGAACCAAAGCATTGCCGAAGTGCAAACCCAGTTGGATCTGGCCAATAGTTTATATCAGCGCCAAAAAAACCTTTGGGATCAGAAAATTGGTACCGAGGTGCAGTTTATCAATGCCAAAACACAAAAAGAAGCAGTGGAACGCCGTATGGCCACTTTGCGTTCGCAAATTTCCATGTATAAAATCAAATCTCCCATTTCCGGAACTATTGATGCCATGGATCTGAAAATTGGTCAGTCGGTTATGCCAGGAATTTCCGGCATCCGGGTAATCAATGCCAATAAACTGAAAGCAAAGGCTCAAGTTGCCGAATCTTATGCCGGAAAAGTAAGTCAGGGAGATCAGGTAAGCATTATATTCCCTGATTTGCCCGATACCGTAAATACCCGCGTTTCCTTCGCTTCTAAAACCATCGATCCTGCTTCTCGCAGTTTCAACGTAGAGGCCAAATTGCCTTCTAAGCATAATTATCGTCCTAACATGTTAGCCATCTTTAAAATTGTGGATTATCAGAATGACAAAGCATTGATCATTCCGGTAAACGTGATCCAGAATGCAGAAGACGGACATTATGTGTTCATTTCTGAAAATGGGAAAGCGAAACGCGTAATGGTTCAAACCGGTAAAATTTCGGATGGTAAAGCCGAGATTGTTTCCGGATTAAAAGCCGGCGATCAGGTAATTACTTCTAATGTAGAAGATCTGAATGAAGGCGATATCGTAAAATCTAAATAAAGAAATTCCATAAAATGAAGGACGTTAATAAAGAATTCAAGCCCTCCAGTTGGGCCATTGATAATAAAACATCCATTTATGTACTTACCCTAATTATAGCTATTATGGGGTATTTCTCTTATCAGAGCTTGCCTAAAGAGAATTTTCCCGAAGTTGTAATACCTAAAATATTTGTACAGACCATTTATCCCGGTACTTCGCCGGCCAATATGGAAAACCTGGTAACCAAGCAGATTGAAAAGCAATTGAAATCTACGCCGGGACTGAAAAAAGTGACTTCAAACTCTTACCAGGATTTTTCAATTATTACGGCCGAGTTTAATACCAATGTGGATATTAAGGATGCTAAACAGCGGGTAAAAGATGCCGTGGATAAAGCCCGCTCAGACCTGCCTAATGATCTTCCGCATGATCCGAACGTGATGGATATCAATTTGGCGGATCTGCCCATTATGTATGTGAATATTTCGGGCGATTATGATCTTAAAAAACTGAAAGAATATGCCGATGCATTGCGTGATCAGATTGAGAGTCTGAAAGAAATTTCCGGGGTGGATGTAGTGGGCGCTCTGGAGCAGGAGGTGCAGATTAATGTAGACCTGAATAAAATGGCGGCCCGCCAGGTTTCTTTCCGCGATATTGAAAATTCCGTAGGTTTTGAAAACCTGACCATTTCTGGTGGTACCATTAAAATGGATGGGGTGCGTCGTACTTTAAACGTGAAAAAAGAGTTTAAAAACGCCGATGAAATTGCCGATCTGATCATTAGAACACCTACTGGCGCTTCGGTTTATTTAAAGGATATTGCCGATGTAAAAGACTCGTTTAAGGAGCAGGAAAGTTATGCCCGTTTATACGGAAAGAACGTAATTACGCTGAACGTTAAAAAGCGCAGTGGCGAAAACCTGATCGAAGCTTCTGATAAGATCAATGCGTTGATCACGGAAATGAAAGGGACCACCTTGCCTAAAAGTTTAGACATCACCATTACCGGCGATCAATCTAACCAAACCCGGGTAACCCTGCACGATCTGATCAATACCATCATCATTGGTTTTGTTCTGGTAACCATTATTCTGATGTTCTTTATGGGCGTTACCAATGCCTTGTTTGTGGCTATTTCAGTGCCCTTATCCATGTTCATCGCGTTTATGACCATGCCGGCTTTGGGTGGTTTGTTGGGTTTCAGCTTTACCATGAACATGATTGTGCTGTTCTCTTTCCTGTTAGGTTTGGGAATTGTGGTAGACGATGCCATTGTGGTTATTGAAAATACCCACCGTATTTTTGATAATGGCAAGGTGCCAATTGTTAAGGCAGCTAAAACTGCGGCCGGAGAAGTGTTTTTGCCTGTATTATCGGGTACTTTAACCACCCTGGCGCCATTTGTGCCTCTATTATTCTGGCCCGGTGTAATTGGCGAGTTTATGTTCTTTTTGCCAACCACCCTGATCATTACTTTATTGGCCTCTTTACTGGTGGCTTATATCATCAATCCGGTTTTTGCGGTTGATTTTATGAAGCCCGAAGAGCCTAACTTAGATAAGCCTCGCTTTGATAAGAAAGTGAAGCGCACTTTGCTGATGTTTGGCATTTTTGCCTTGCTGGCCTATTTGATCAATTTCGGTTTTGGAAATTTTGTGGTTTTATTGGCTTTATTATATCTGTTAAATCATTTTTACCTAACGCGTTTGATCCGGAATTTCCAGCAAAAAATCTGGCCGGCTGTGCAGGATAAATATGTGAAGGTTTTAGACTGGGCCTTAGATCGTCCGAGAGTTATGCTCTACAGTACTGTAGGCTTATTCTTTTTTACCATCGGTTTGATGAATGTATTTCCGCCCAAAGTGGTTTTCTTCCCTAGCGGGGATCCTAACTTTGTATACGTATATATCAACTTGCCTATTGGGACAGACCAGGCTTATACCAACCAGGTGGTTAAAAAAGTGGAGGATAAAGTAACCCAGGTGGTAGGAAGAGATAATAAGGATGTATCATCCATTATTTCTAACGTTACCGTTGGAGTAACCGATCCACAGGATGAAGATCAGGGTAAATACACCAATAAGGGTAAAGTAACCGTTGCTTTTGTGGAATATGGTAAACGTACCGGGCAAAAAACTTCGGATTATCTGAATGAAATCCGCGAAGCGGTAAAAGGGATTGCCGGCGCTGAGATCACGGTGGCTAAGGAGCAGGGTGGACCGCCAACTGCTAAACCTATCAGTATTGAAATTACAGGTGATAACCTGGATTCGCTGGTTAAAACTTCCGATCGCTTGAAAAAATATCTCTTATCTAAACAAATAGGAGGTGTTGAAGAGCTTAAATCGGATTTCCAGAATAATAAACCGGAAATCATCTTTGATATAGACCGCGAAAGGGCCAACCGCGAAGGAATCTCTACCGGACAAATTGGTATGGATCTGCGTACTGCTATTTTTGGGAAAGAGGTTTCTAAATTCCGCGATGTAGAAGAGGATTATGAGATCAACCTGCGTGCCCGCGAAGATCAGCGTAATAATCTGGACGCTTTGCGTAATATGAAGGTTACCTATCGGGATATGGGTATGGGCGGTATGATCCGTCAGGTTCCTTTGTCTTCTTTTGCCGATGTACGTTATGTAAATACCTACGGCGGTATTAAACGTAAACAGGAAAAACGGATTATTATTTTATCATCCAATGTGCTGAGCAATTATAATCCTAATGAAGTGGTAGCTAATATCCAAAGTGAAATTAACCAGTTTCAGGCTCCTGCCGGGGTAAGTATCAAGATGGCCGGTGAGCAGGAAGAGCAGATGGAAACGGCCGCGTTTTTAGGGAAAGCTCTGTTAGTTGCGTTAGGACTTATTTTGATCATTCTGGTTACACAGTTTAACTCTATTAGTAAGCCTTTGATCATTTTGAGTGAGATCGTGTTCAGTATTATCGGGGTTGTTTTAGGAATTACCATTTTCCGGATGGAAATGTCTATCGTGATGTCGGGTATTGGAATTGTAGCCTTAGCCGGTATAGTGGTTCGAAATGGTATTTTGTTGGTAGAATTTACCGATTTGCTGATGGAGCAGGGCGTGCCTTTGCGTGAGGCCATTATTGATGCCGGGCGTACCCGGATGACCCCGGTATTGCTGACCGCTACGGCCACTATGCTGGGATTGATACCGCTGGCTGTAGGTCTGAATATAGATTTTAGTACCTTGTTTACCGAGTTTAATCCGCACTTATATTTTGGAGGGGATAACGTAGCCTTCTGGGGGCCTTTATCCTGGACCATGATTTTTGGTTTAGGCTTTGCCACCTTCCTGACTTTGATTTTAGTGCCTTGTATGTACTTACTTGCCGAAATCAATTCCAGAAAGATAAAAGGATGGCTTAAGAAGGCTGCTTAATATAAAATAAGTATTTTTTGAAGGGTAGCACCAGGTTATGGTGCTACCCCTTTTTATTACTAGACTTCCGGGTTTTTAAAACCTGGAAGGTCTACGAAGAATACGCGACGTACGCAAAGAAATCTTAATTAATCGTTGATTAAAATCAAATTCATCCATCAATCACACGAATGGCGCAAAGCAAATCTGTGTAATCCCTAAATCTGATTAATCGGCGATTCAGACAGATTGCCAATCAATTAAAATCCAACAAATCACAGTTCAGACAAATTTAGGTACAAAAAAAAAACCGCCAGAATAATTCTGACGGTTTCTTTGCTTTAAGCAATAATGATTACTTAACTGAATCAGTAGCGTGGTTGATAGTGTCAACAGCAGCGTTAGTAGTGTCGATAGAATCAGTAGCAGAAGTTGCAGTTGAATCGATAGCTTCAGAGTTTTCAGTTTTGTTAGAGTTACAAGCAGCAACTGATAAAGAAATAGCTAAAGCTAAGAAACCGAATTTGAATAAATTTTTCATTCTGTGATTTGTATAAAAGTTATTTAAATAATTTACCGTTAATACCCGATAATGGAAAAGGTAACCCCATTATTTTTAAATTTTTTTAAATAAAAAAAACCATCCTGATAATGAGGATGGTTTCCTTGTTTTTTGAAAACATTAAGATTAATGTTTGGTGGTGTCAGGTGTAGCATGCATACCTGTGTCTGCATGATGGGTAGTGTCTTCGTGAGTAACAGTAGTAGTGGTGTCTGTAGTTGTTTTAGTTTTGTTTGAAGTACAGGCAGCTACTGATAATGACACTGCTAAGGCTAAAAAGCCTAATTTAAATAGATTTTTCATTTGATGGTTGTTTAAGTTTTATAGGTGTTTATTCTTAATACCATCAGTATCAAAAGGTAACCCGAAGTTTACCCGGTTTAAAAAAATATTTTTCCTATCATTGGGTTACAATTCTCAATAATAAGTATTAAGTAGTGAGCAAAGAGATAAAAAGTTCAGATCCAGCGGATAGTGAGATAATTATAGGAATCCTGAATAACTCTAAAGATACGCTTAACCGGTTATACAAATCCTATTTCCCGATGATTTTGCAGTTGGTGCTAACCAATAACGGAAATGAGGATGATGCCAAGGATATTTTCCAGGAATCGGTTATCGTGCTTTACGATAAAATTCAGAAAGGAAATTTTGAGCTTAACAGTAAGCTTAAAACCTTTATCTACTCGGTTTGCCGGCGATTATGGCTAAAACGCTTAAATCATCAGAGCCGTCATGTCATGACTGACATTAGCGAGTATGAGGATTTCCTGATTGTAGATCAGGATTTGAGCCAACATGAAGAAAAAGACAAACAATTCCATTTGATGGAACAAGCTCTTCAGCAATTAGGAGAACCTTGTAAAACCATTATTGAGGATTATTATATGCAAAACAGGTCGATGCAGGAGATCTGTGAGAAATTTGGCTATACCAATGCGGATAACGCCAAAACTCAGAAATATAAATGCCTGCAACGTTTGAAAAAATTGTTCTTTTCAGGCAAAATAAATGCAAAGTGATGAGTGATATTGAACTAATGAATCAGATTGATGCTTATTTAAGGGGAGAGCTTTCTCCGCAAGAGCGTGCTGATTTTGAAAATCTTCGTAGCCAGAATCCCGAACTGGATCACCGGGTAGTTGAGCATCAGAATTTTCTGAATCAATTAACCGGATATGGAAAACAACGCCAGTTAAAGGCGGACATGGATTCCATCCACGAACAATTAGATATAGAAAGCTTAAAAGAAGCAGCCCTTCCGGTTTCTTCCCGGGTGTATATTCTGTGGAAAAAATATCGTTCTAATGTGGCTATTGCCGCTTCTGTTGGCCTATTTGCGGTTTTAAGCACCCTGATTTCAACAGGTTATTTCAATAAAACCGTTTCCTCTAATTTTAGTGCTTTAAGAAGAGAGCTGAACAGCATTAAACGCTCTCAAAATGAGTTGAAAAAAGATATGCTGATGCCATCTAAAGGACCGGTTAATCCGGGGCATTTTGGAGGTACCGGTTTTGCCCTTTCTTCCAATGGC
>DASQIU010000164.1:0-19647 GCA_035631395.1 Daejeonella sp.
CCCGCCGCCAAATGTTTTTGCCTGAAATCAGATAACGTGATAATCCCTGTTTTTACAGCAATATGATCCCAGTCACCAATTTGCAAGGTCCCATTTGGATAGTTTTCAAGCCCATGCAAATGTTGTGGGGCATGAAAAATGGTTTGTCCATGACTAGCAATTAAATCGATCTCAGCAGCTGGAATGTCCCAACTCTTCAGACTTTCCAAGACCATTTCCGAATGGCGGATAGCAATCAACTCGTTTAAAAGGCAAACCTCTTGCAGATCAACCGTTCGCTTGGAAAAGACACCTTTTATTTGCTGCCGGAATTCTGAGGAATAAGGAACGGTTACAAACTCAAGTACTTTAATTTGAGTGTCGGCGCCAAAACCCTTGCAGGAACAAAGCGCAATATCCAAACCATCCATGGAAGTACCCGACATTAAACCAATAATTAAGCGCTCCTGCTTAGAGGCAATAGAAAACAATTTTTGAAGATCTGTATTCATAAATACAATTAAAAACCTGCAAGTTAAAAGATGAAAAAGTCTAAAAACCGCATAAAGCTGCAAAAATTTATTTAAAAGAGCCTATTATTGCCAGCTTTGCTATATTTGCTTCTCACCTAGTTTAATTTCCTAAATGGCCCGTTTAAATTTACTGGAAGAAACCCGATTTGAAAAACTACCTGTAACCGTTTATCCAAGTGAAAAAACAGCTACTCAAAAAGTAGCCCGTCGCATTGCCGATCTAATCATCCGTAAACAAAATAATAACGAAAAAGCGGTACTTGGTTTGGCTACCGGAGTTACTCCAATTAAAGTGTACGAAGAACTTGTTCGTTTACACAAAGAAGAAGGCCTGAGCTTTAAAAATGTAGTGACATTTAATTTGGATGAATATTATCCAATGCAGCCTACATCAGCTCAAAGCTATGTAACCTTCATGAAAAAGCATTTATTTGACCATGTTGATATCGACATGGCCAATGTAAATATTCCGGACGGCACCCTTAACCTGGAAGACATTCAGGCTTATTGTTTAGAATACGAAAAAAAAATCACCGAATATGGTGGCCTTGACCTTCAAATCCTGGGGATTGGTCGTACGGGGCACATCGGTTTTAACGAACCCGGTTCTGCTCCCAATTCCGGAACCCGTCTGATCACTCTGAATGATTTAACCCGCCGGGATGCTTCCCGCGATTTTGGTGGAAAGGCCAATGTGCCTACCAAAGCCATCACCATGGGTATCGGTACTATTTTTAAGGCCCGCGAAATTATTTTGATGGCCTGGAACAAGAAGAAAGCTTCCATCATTAAAAAAGCCGTAGAGGGCGAAATATCCTCCGATGTTCCGGCAACTTACCTGCAATTATCCGAGCATGTAGAGTTTGTTCTGGATCAGGATGCGGCCTCAGAACTAACCCGTTTTGATATTCCCTGGTTGGTAAAAGATTGTATTTGGACCGATGAACTGATTAAAAAAGCGGTAATCTGGCTGGCCAATACCTTAAATAAACCCATCCTGAAATTAACCGAGGAATATTACAATAATCACGGCATGGCCGAACTGGCAACCGAAAAAGGGCCGGTTTACAACATCAATATCGATATCTTTAATAAAGTACAACATACCATTACCGGATGGCCAGGTGGTAAACCTAATGCCGACGACAGCCAACGGCCGGAGCGGGCTACTCCAGATAAAAAACGCGTGATTGTTTTCTCTCCGCATCCGGATGATGATGTAATATCCATGGGTGGTACTTTTATCCGTTTGGTAGATCAGGGACACGATGTGCATGTGGCTTACCAAACTTCGGGTAATACCGCTGTTTGGGATGATGATGCCCTGCGCTTTGTAGAATTTGTGAAGGATTTTGGTAAATCCATTGATATAGATATGACCAAGCTGGATTCTTTATACACCGAAATGCGCAGCTTTATGCAAAGCAAGCTACCTAACCAACCGGATACCAAAGAAATTCAGACTGTAAAAGGATTAATCAGAAAAGGAGAAGCTATTTCTGGCGCCCGTTTTGCCGGATTACCTGATGATCATATCCACTTTATGGCGCTGCCATTTTATGAACGCGGTAAAACACAAAAAAATCCGGTATCTGAGGACGATATTCAGCAAACCATGGATTTGTTGAGACAAATCAAACCGCATCAAATCTTTGCTGCCGGAGATTTTGCCGATCCGCATGGAACCCATAAAATCTGTTTCGATATCATCATCCAAGCCTTAAACCGCTTGAAAGATGAGCCTTGGATCCAGGATTGCTGGCTTTGGATGTACCGCGGAGCATGGCATGAGTTTGAAACCCATGAAATTGAAATGGCGGTACCTTTATCCCCTCAAGAAGTGGAACGCAAGCGTTTGGCTATTTTTAAACATCAGTCGCAAAAAGACCGTCCGGTATTCCCTGGCGATGATGCCCGTGAGTTCTGGGTAAGAGCCGAAGACCGCACCCGCGAAACTGCTCGTGCCTATGATAAATTAGGCCTGGCTGAATACGAGGCCATGGAGGCCTTTGTAAGATTCCATTACTAAGAATAGAGACGAACTTAATATAGAGACGCCATGCTGGCGTCTCTTTTTTGTTACATCGCATCTCTAACCAAGAATAAATAAGCTGCCATTTTTATTTCCGAATTAAAAATTGCAGCTTTAATTTGTTTAATCAAGGAGATACTAACAAAAAGTAATTAAGCTTGCTTTCTGAAGCCGCTTGTCACACTGAGCTTGTCGAAGTGTGGACTGCATGGTTCGACAAGCTCACCATGACTTGGCTTGAATTACTTTTTGAACATCCTCCAGATAAAAACAGCACAAAAAGGTTCAATTTTCAACAAAGATGACTCCCAATTTATCACCAAACACTCAAACCACTGAACTGAATGGCATAAATGCCGGCCCGGACAGCCCGGCTCTGGAAGCCCAAAACAATATCCCAACCAAAACAAAAAAGACCCGACTTCTTTCCCTGGATGTATTCCGCGGTTTAACGGTAGCGGGTATGATCCTGGTTAATAATCCCGGCGATTGGGGCAATATTTATGGCCCGCTTAAACACGCCGAATGGAACGGCTGCACCCCAACCGATTTGATTTTCCCATTCTTTTTATTCATTGTGGGTGTTTCTATCAGTTACGCATTGGGAAGCAAAAAAGAAGATACCGATCATTCCAAACTAATTTGGGCCGCCCTAAAAAGAGCGCTGATATTATTTGGTTTGGGTCTGTTCCTCTCGCTTTTTCCTAAAGTTTTCACAGAACCTTTGGAAGCTTTTAAAAACGTTAGGATCCCGGGAGTATTACAACGCATTGGAGTAGTATTTTTCATCGCGGCTGTCATCTTCATCAAAACCAAACCTAAAACTCAATTTCGCATCATGTTAGCCTTATTGGTTGGCTATTGGCTAATGATGACTTTTATACCAGTTCCTGGCGTAGGATATGCCAACCTGGAACCAGAAACCAACCTGGGCGCCTGGTTAGACCGTACGGTTTTAACCGAAGCTCATTTATGGAAGTCTTCACGCACTTGGGATCCCGAAGGAATTTTTAGCACCATTCCGGCTGTTGGTACCGCATTATTCGGAATCCTGATAGGAACCTGGCTAAAACGCAAAGACCGTGAAGACAGCCAGAAAATATCCTGGATGTTCTCTGTTGGTGTACTGGCCGTAATATTAGGTCTAATCTGGGATTTATTCTTCCCCATTAACAAATCATTATGGACCAGCTCCTACGTTTTATACTCTGGCGGACTGGCCACCATAGGCCTGGCCTTATTTTACTGGTTCATTGATGTGCAGGGCTACCGCAAAGGCACCAAAGCTTTTGTAGTTTATGGCGTAAATGCCATTACGGTATTTTTCTTATCAGGATTAATACCTCGTATCATGAACATGATTAAGGTAAGCATGCCTGATGGCCGGGAAGTGGGTTCTAAAGAATGGTTATATCAAACCTATTTCACTGCTAATTTTTCGCCCATCAATGCTTCTTTGGCTTATGCCATCGCATTTATATTGTTCTGGCTAATCATCCTTTGGTGGATGTACAAGAAAAACATCATTATTAAGGTTTAATAAGTAAAAATCCGGGCTGCTTTTCAGTCCGGATTTTTATTGAGATCAATGTTTTAAATACTATTAGAGCTAGTAAGTAATTAAGATTTGATACGTAAGTTGGCCCAACTGGGCAAACCCAATAACAATTATTTGAAACCTAACACTTTAAACAACCGTAAGAAATAGCATCATCACCCTATAAAACAGAATATGGCTAACTCAATTCTTGCTTTTTCGCATCAGGCCACACAAGCCTACCGTTTTTTTACCAAAGAAGATTTTTTATTGATGATGTCTGATATGAGTCTGCAGGAAATTACTGACGACCTTCAGCGCTTTAAAAAATTGGAAGAGTATGAAATCTGCAAAAAGATTGAGTACGTGATCCAGGTAAAAAAGCAAACCGAATCCATAAGCATCAATTCATTGATAACTGAAGAAAGTCTGGAGAAATAATAATTGCTCCTTCACATACAACAAAAAAGAGCCGGCATGTATGTCGGCTCTTTTTTGTTGTATTATATGAAGTGTAACATCTATCGTGCCTCTATCCGACCGGTTTTTATTTTCACCAAATTAGAGATAACACTCTCATTTTTTAACCGGTCTATAGCCGTTACTATATAGGTATAACTTCTATTCGGCAAAATACTGGTATCTGTAAAACTGGTTAAAGAACCTTCAAAGGATATTTTCAAGATATTTTTAGGATCATTGATGTTCAAAGCGCTTCCTTCATTAAAGCGATAAATTACATAACCGAAAGCCGTATCGCCATCTTCGGCAGGCAAAGGAGCTTTCCAGCTAATCTGAACGGCGTTGGCTTCCATTTTGGCCTCAACCTCACGCGGTGCATTAGGATCAACATCATCCAGCCATAGCATCGGCGGTTGAAGAGCCGGGTAACGGTAAAAATCATTCCGTAAAGAATCTCTAACACCGGCCAGATTATTGGTCAATGATTTAGAACTAAAATAAACGCTGCCCTGCACCCGGGTATTATTTCTTAAATAGCGTATCTGATCTGGAATTTGCTTCCTGTTGCTCCAACCTTGCCTGTTTTCAGCGGCCCGGTAAGCTGCCTGGCCTATATAAAGATGCCGCCCAAAGCTATTATTACTCCACCAGTCTACCAGCTTCTCATAAGGTGCCGCGGCATAATAAAAAGGGAAATAAATCTGTGGATTGATATAATCTAACCATCCGGACTGAACCCATTTACGGGCATCGGCATACAATTTCCCATAGCCATCAAAACCGTTACTTTCTGATCCTTCGGGATGCTGAGAACGGTTACGCCAAATCCCGAAAGGACTAACACCAAACTTTACATACCTTTTAGCGGCATGGATGCTGTCTGACAGGGTTTTGATCAACGTATCTACATTATGCCGGCGCCAGTCATCAATTTTATTAAAACCTGCTCCATAGGTTTTGAAGGCCTCATAATCTGGCAGGGTCTGATTTTTTTCGGGATAGGGATAAAAATAGTCATCAAAATGAATCCCATCTACATCATAATTATGCACAACATCCATAATTACCTGGACAATGTACTCTCTAACCGCAGGAATTCCCGGATTGAAGAGCTTTTTACCACCAAACGTAAAAAACCATTCAGGTTTTTGTTTAGTCAGGTGCAAATAGTTGGTGTTGCCATCCACCAGGTCAAATGTTGCCCGATATGGATTAAACCAGGCATGAAGTTCCATTCCTCGTTTATGAGCTTCTTCAATGGCAAACTCCAGCGGATCATAATATGGATTAGGCTTTTGTCCCTGCTTTCCGGTTAAAAAACGACTCCACATTTCGCGGCCTTTACCGTAAAAAGCATCTGTTGCCGGACGAACCTGCAACATAATGGCATTAATGCCACTGCGCTGGTGGTCGTCAAAAATACGCAGCAGTTCTTGCTTCTGAATTTCGGTGGGAAGACCCGGCTTAGATGGCCAGTCGATATTGGCCACTGTGGCAATCCAGGCTCCTCTAAACTCTCGTTTGGGCGTTAATGGGGCCTGAGCAAATAAGTGAACAGAAATAAAAACAGTTAGGATTAAAAAAAGATATCTTTTGGCCATGGAAAGTAATAAGTATGCAAAAGCGCAAAGGTAAAAATTTAAAACTAAGAGCCTGCGTGTTTGAATACCTGCACGCTCATACTTAATAAACAGCATTTTATACGAAAAAAACAGATTCATGGTTAGGGCCCAACAACGAATAATTTATCAGCCAAAAGCTATACTTTTTCACATTAAAAAATTTAAACTTGCATTAAAATTCTCTCAGTTAGCATTAAAAACCCTGTTTATATCCTTTAATGGTACGGAATTTGTAAATCAAAACTTAAAAGGTTTTCAAAAGGCAATCAAACTAAACCCATTGAAAATTCTTATTGTTAAATATTAACCCAATAATCATAGTCAAAACCATGGAAAATGCAGAACAGCAACCGCGTAAAAATTCCAACAAAATTTACTTTTTAGTTGCCGTAATTCTTGCCCTTTTGGGAACCAATGCCTATCTATTTTTTAAAGAGAAAAAATCGAGCGAACGCGTAATTACTATTAGTGATGAAAAATCACGCATGCAAACCGAAATAGATAAGATTGAGGCCGAGTTGGATAATTCTAACAGTGCAAATCTGAAGCTGTCAACGCAAATGCAGCAAGAACAAGAACAGGCCCGTCAGAAAATTACTGAACTTAGAACGCAATTAAAAGCCGGCAAGTTAACCCAGGCGCAATTGGCTAAAGCCCAGGAAGACATTAAGCAATTACGTGGTTTTGTATCTAAATACACCCAAGAGATTGAAGATTTAAAACAGCAAAATGCAGCTTTAACCACCGAGCGAAATACACTAAGAAGCACCGTTGATTCTGTAAGCACTCAGGCTACTACCTTAACAAAAGCCAACGAAGAACTGAGCGGCAAGGTAAAAGTGGCTTCGGCCTTAAAAACAGCCAGTATTGCCTTTACTCCTTTAAAAATAAAGAATAGCGGCAAAGAAACTGATGTAACCCGGGCCCATACCACCCAGAAAATACGGGTAAACTTTACTGTGGCAAACAACCCGATCGCCGAGAAAGGCATGCATGATATCTTTATGCGTATTATTGATCCAAGCGGAAACCTTATTATTTCTAATGCCGGAGGTATGTTTACCTCTGATGATGAAGAACTGCAGTACACCTATAAAACAGCCATTGAGTTTTCTAACGATGGAAAAATCTATACCATAGACTGGACCAATCCATCCAGTTTCCAGAAAGGAACCTATACCGTTGTATTATATGCAGATGGATACACCATGGGTAAGGGAACATTTACATTGAAGTAAAAACGACTGATATTCGTTAAAAGCGGCTGCTCTTTTGGAGACAGCCGCTTTTTTGTTTTATGTTCTTGGATGCCCCTTATATCCTGTCATGTCGAAGATGAGGAATCTCTAAGTGTTAAAGCCCATCTCTCGTTCCTAAACAAGAACCTCGAAATCAACTCATATTAAAGTCAGTAAAGTAAAATATAAAAACATCATACTGCCGCTTAGCAGTGTCATCCGAGACATGTTACTAAAACTGGCTTCTGCCTCATTTATCCAAACCTTGTTAAACCAATTAATAAATACAGCACATACCGGCGTTGCAAAAAGCATAAACAACCAGAAATAGCTCATCTTATCCAGATTAAACCAGTATAAAAACAGAAGCAGCATGGCTAGACCAAATAAAATCGCTGAAAAAAAGAAAGAACCCCTGATTCCCA
The DNA here is from genome assembly GCA_035631395.1 of Daejeonella sp. GTDB lineage: Bacteria > Bacteroidota > Bacteroidia > Sphingobacteriales > Sphingobacteriaceae > Daejeonella. Next base: position 7,829 of record DASQIU010000164.1, read on the forward strand.
AAACGATACTCAGGGTGCGGTCTCCCCGTTTTTGATCTTCCTGGTGCTGGTAAACCTGAGTGAGTGGATAGGTAGCACCAATCAGACAGGAGCAAATTAATCCCGCCAGGATAAAATTAATATTCCAGTTACTTAAAATATTTAATCCGGAAACTGCTGCATAACTGCTCCAATAAATGCAGGCTCCCTGGAAAATAAACACAATCAGGAAACTAATTAGAGGATATTTTTTAAGCCGGATTAAAGGATGGCTGTACATTTTAGAAAACAGCCCATACAACAATACGGCAATCAGTAAGCTGATACTGACAAAAAGCGACAATAAAACCGCCAGGACATCTAAAAACAATGAAAAATAATAGAGGCTTTTATCTACAGCAGGTGGTTTCTCAATTAAAGCAATGCTGCCCTCATCTTTATCAAAATAACTATTATAGCCATTGCTGGCCGGATAAACCAACAAATGCCAGATAATAAAGGTTAATGCAGCCTTTGGCCAGATAATATGCGGTGACTGACTTAAAGCAAACATAAATACCGGCAGTAGAAAAAAAGAAAATACAAAACGCAGATGCAGCCAGGCTGATGCAGTTGGAATAAATTTTCTTAAATTCATATCTACACTAAAATAACATTTACCATGCTTATTCCTGCAAGTGCAAAACAGGTTTAACGGCATGTTGTTCTGCAATAAAGATTAATTTCCTGGAGCTTTAAATTTTATCCTGTAAAAGAATGAGCAGTTGCATCAGTGCCATTGGAACGGCCAATCCTCCGCATCGGATCCCCCAAAAAAGCATTTACCATTTCATGGTTAATGCTTTTAATCTGGATGAAAATAATGCTTCGCGATTAAAACAGATCTATGACCATTCCGGCATAGAGTACCGCCATTCTGTGATTCCGGATTTTGGGGAAACCAATTACCGGAACCACACTTTCTTTTCGGCCAGCAAAAACCTGGAACCTTTTCCCGGCACCCGTCACCGGCTGCAGTTATACCAGCAAACGGCGGCTGAGGTGGCCGGCAAAGCCATTGATAATTGCTTGCAACAATTCTCAAAAAACCTGATCCCGCAGATAACTCATTTAATTACCGTAAGCTGCACGGGTATGCATGCCCCGGGCATAGATATAGAACTGGTTGAAAAATTAGGCCTGAACCGTCATGTTGAAAGAACCTGTATCAATTTTATGGGCTGTTATGGCGCCCTCAATGCCTTGAAAGTAGCCGATTATATTTGCCGGGCCAATGAAAAGGCCAAAGCCCTGATTGTTTGCATCGAACTTTGCACGCTGCATTTTCAGAAAGAAAACACCTTAGATAATTGGGTAGCTAATGCACTTTTCTCTGATGGGGCCGCCGCAGTATTGATAGAAAACCAGGCATATAAAACTACTGCCCCGCACCAACATTTTAAGCTCAACACTTTTTATTCAGAGTTTATGCACGAAGCAGGCCCGGAGATGGGTTGGCAGGTAGGCAATTCGGGTTTTGAGATGAAACTAACTTCTAAAGTGCCCAAACTCATCAGATCTCATATAAATGGCATAACCCAACGACTTTTAACAAAAGCGGGATTAAATTTGGCCGACATCAACCGTTTTGCGGTTCATCCGGGAGGAAAAAAAATACTGGAGGCCGCCGAAACCGCTTTGGGTTTCGATCCCTGTGCCAACCATTTTGCTTATGAAACTTTACGGGAATACGGAAACATGTCATCAGCCACGGTTTTGTTTGTATTGAAAAAATTGCTGGAAGATCCTCAAGCCAGATCTGGCGAATATGTTTTAGGCTTTGCCTTCGGCCCCGGTTTAACCGTTGAATCCATGATCTTACAGCGCCACTAATGATGCCCGATTTCAACATCCGCAGCACTCAAGCCGAAATGATGGACGATTTCTCGCTGGGTCACAATACCATTGACCCCATTATGGACGAGCTGGAAGTGGTGAATAAACTGCTGGGCGGCTATCGTGTATTTTTTAATGCCCTAAGTCGATTAAATATCCGGGACCAGATGATTATCAGCGATTGGGGCTGCGGTGGCGGAGATTCCCTACGAGTAATTGCCCATTGGGCCCGCAAAAAAAAGCTGAGTATCCAACTGGTTGGGGTAGATGCTACAGCGTCGGCCATAGAATATGCCCGCCAAAAATCAAAAGCTTATCCTGAAATTTCTTATATCCTGGCCGATGTAATGAGCGATGAATTGAAAAATGACCAGTTCGACATTGTTATTTCCAGCCTCTTTACTCATCACTTTGAAAATCAGAGCTGGAAAAAACTGATCTGCAAAATGCTGGCCTGCTCAAAAACCGCAGTTATCATCAATGATCTGCACCGGCATTGGTTTGCTTATTATTCCATTGGCCTTATCACCAAATTATTCTCCAAATCAGAAATGGTGAAACACGATTCCCAGCTTTCGGTATTGAGAAGCTTTAAACGAGCCGATTTAATCAAACTATTGCAGGAGGCAGATATTAAAACATATTCTGTGCGCTGGATGTGGGCTTTCCGCTGGCAGATCATCATCCCCAACCCAGCTATCCCCCAAAGGAAATAACTAAATAAAAGAATATGCACTTCATCCATCTGGCAAACACAATGAGCCTGTTTAAATTTAGTTCATGTTTTTATATCACCCCTAAAGGGTTTTTACGTTTTTGTTTATAGAATTTCTACTAACATATAGCTCCTAACGGAGCAAAATGCAGTCCCAGCGGGACGTAATGTTAATAGAAGATTAGATTAGCGTATGCATTAAGTCCCATCGGGACGACATGAAATAATTTTTGATACAAATTTAAACAGGCTCTATATAAAAACATGTCGTTAAAAGACCAGGATAGTCAAATGGCGTTCAAAAACGGAGGTCAGAATGCAATCATTATTGGAGCTGGTCTGGCTGGGCTTATCTGTGGTATTTTGCTGAATCGCCGGGACATAGGGGTTACCATTATTGAGAAGAAAAAATTCCCGTTTCACCGGGTATGCGGCGAATATATTTCCAATGAAGTTCTCCCTTTTTTAAACACACTCGGCCTGAACATCGAAAACCTGGAACCGTCGCATATTGATCAATTGACCATTAGTTCTGCCAGGGGTATGGTTCTGGAATCTCCTTTGCAGCAAGGCGGTTTCGGCATCAGCCGGTATGTTTTCGATCATCATTTATACCAATTGGCCAACCGGGAAGGAGTGGAGTTTATTTTTAGTAAGGCCAATGAAATTATATATACCGATGAGGGTTTTCAGGTACAGCTCGCCAATAATCAAACTCTTTATTCTCCGTTGGTGATCGGGGCTTATGGTAAACGTTCTAACTTAGACCAAAAGCTAAAACGCTCTTTTTTCTATCGCCGTAGTCCTTATTTGGGAGTTAAATATCATCTCCATACCGATCTGCCAACCAACCAGATCCGGCTGGATAGTTTCAGCGGCGGCTACAGTGGCATTTGCTCAATAGAATCTGGAAAATATAATCTATGCTATCTTTCTGAAGTTTCGAACCTGAAAAAATACGGCAATCTGGCCGAAATGGAAGAGCAGATCCTATTTAAAAACCCACATATCCGGCATCTTTTTAAAAATTCAGAATTTCTTTTCAACAAGCCCATTGTCATCAACGAAATTTCTTTCGATCAGAAGTCGCTGATTGAAAATCATGTTTTATTTTGTGGCGATGCCGCCGGAATGATTAGTCCGCTTTGTGGCAATGGCATGGCCATGGCCATTCATTCCGGAAAAATTTTAGCCGAAAGCATACTGCAATGCTACATCCCCAACTCATCTTTTAACAGGAGTCTGCTGGAGAAAATCTATCAGCAGCGATGGAAAAAAACATTTGCCGCCCGCTTGCAAACCGGGCGCTTCATGCAAAAGCTGTTGGTAAACAAGCATCTTAGTCATTGGGCCATCTCCGCCTTAAAAAAAACTCCCTCCATAACACAATTCCTGGTAAAAAACACCCATGGCAAAGCATTTATGTAGTACCTTCGGGTATGAAATTGTATGTGCTGGTACTAATTAATGCTCTGGCAGTAGCCTTAACATTATCTATTGTGAACTTTTATTTCCTGCAAAGCTGGCTGGATATGGGTATTACCTTCGGGATTGCATTCTTTACCAGCTATGTGGTTTTCTATTATTTAATTGAACGTTTTGTGTACAGTAAAATCAAACTGATTCACAAACTAATCCATAACCTAAAATTGGGCAAAGAGCTAAAAGATGCTTTAGGCGAATACGTTAGCTCTGATCCTATTAAGGACGTGCAAGAGGAGGTGAAAGAATGGGCTAAAGACAAAAAAAAGGAGATTGACGCTTTAAAACAACAGGAAAAGTTCAGACGAGAGTTTTTGTCCAATATCTCGCATGAGTTTAAAACCCCGCTTTTTGCCATCCAAGGCTATATTGAAGCTCTGCAAGACGGAGAAATCAACAATCCGGAAATGAGCCAGAAATTTTTATCCAAAGCGGCCAAAAACGTTGACCGGCTTAGCTTTTTAATTAAGGATTTGGATGAGATTTCTAAACTGGAAAGTGGCGAAATACCAATCAATTACAGTCGCTTTGACCTGGCTCAATTGATTCAGGAGGTACTGGAGTCTTTTGAAATGAAAGCCAAAAGGCATCAGATACAATTGGTATTTAGAGAAAAATACCATCATCCCACCTGGGTAAAAGCCGATCGGGAAAAAATACGGCAGGTTTTGGTTAACCTGATCGATAATTCCTTTAAATATGGTAAAGAAAATGGCTTTACGGCTCTTAAAATCTTCCCCCTGCACGATCAGGTTTTGGTTGAAGTAACCGATAATGGCAGTGGCATTGAAGAAAAACTCCTCCCTCGCTTATTTGAACGCTTTTACCGTACTGAAAAAAGTCGTTCGCGGCAAATTGGTGGTTCCGGTTTGGGTTTGGCTATTGTAAAACATATTATAGAAGCTCATCAGCAAACCATTACGGTGCGTAGTACTGAAGGAATAGGCTCAACCTTTGGTTTCACTCTTAAAAAGGCAAGTTAGAATCAAATTAATAAAGCTTAACATTATCTTAACATTGAGGTTATAGCTTTGTAGCAATTTCATAAAAAAAGTAGCTATGTCGTTAAACGGTATATTCCAATACTTCGTCCCCAAAGACAAAAAATTTTTCCCTCTTTTTGAGCAGGATAGCGCCAATTTGATTAAGCTGGCAGAAAAACTGGTAGAACTGGTTAATGCCGAAGACCCGGAACAGCGAGAGGTTCTTTCTAAAGAGATCCACAATTTGGAACATATTGGCGATGAGATTACGCATAAAATTCATCTGGAATTAAGCAAAAACTTCATTACCCCCTTTGATCGGGAAGATATTCACCGCCTGGCCAGCGCCATTGATGATATCGCCGATTATATTCATGGCTCCGCTAACCGGATTAAACTTTATAATGTAAATGTTATTACCGAGCCGATCAAAGAATTAGCCGGTCTTATTTTACAAGGTTGTAAAGAATTAGATAAAGCCGTACGCGAATTACGCGATCTGAAAAACGTACGCACCATTGCTGATTCCTGTGTACGCATCAACAGCATTGAAAACCAGGCCGATTATGTATTTGATAAAGCCGTAGGCGATTTATTTATTTACGAAAAAGACGCGGTAAACCTGATCAAATACAAAGAAGTACTTTCTGCCCTGGAAACTGCTACTGATATGTGCGAAGATGTTGCCAACGTATTGGAATCCATCCTGGTAAAACACGCTTAATTTTTAATTTACCCAAAAATCAGATAAACCAAAATGGGTTTTACATTACTAATTGTTGTCATCGTTTTAGCCCTGATCTTTGATTACATCAACGGATTTCATGATGCAGCTAACTCTATTGCTACCGTAGTATCAACCAAGGTTTTAACACCTTTTCAGGCTGTTCTCTGGGCCGCATTCTTTAATTTTCTGGCTTACTGGATTTTCCATCTAAACGTAGCCGATACCGTGGCCAAAACCGCCGATACCATGCAAATTAACATGGTGGTAATTTTGGCCGGTGTGGTAGCGGCCATTTGCTGGAATCTGTTTACCTGGTGGTTCGGTATTCCTTCCAGTTCCTCGCATACCTTAATTGGTGGATTTGCCGGTGCGGCCATTGCCCATGGCGGATTAAATGTGGTAAACCTGGGCGTAATTGGCAAAGTGGCCGCCTTTATTGTGGTAGCACCAATTATAGGAATGATTATGGCCTACACTATAACCCTTATAATTGTTAACATCTGCCGACGGGCCAATCCTAGCCGGGCCGAATGGTGGTTCAGAAAATTGCAATTGGTTTCTTCAGCACTTTTCAGCTTAGGACATGGTGGAAATGATGCCCAGAAAGTAATGGGAATTATTGCCGCAGCGGTAATTGTGTACTTGAAAGATGCGAACCTGGATGTAAATGACATACCACACTGGCTGCATATAGGCTATACCGTGGTTAACGGAAAAGTGAGTATAGAGCATATCCCCGAGTGGATTCCTATTGCTTGTTATACCTCCATTGCCGCCGGAACCATGAGTGGTGGTTGGAAAATTGTAAAAACAATGGGTACCAAAATCACCAAAGTTACTCCTTTAGAGGGTGTAGCCGCCGAAACTGCCGGTGCCATTACCTTATTCATGACGGAGCACTTTAAAATTCCGGTATCTACCACCCATACCATTACCGGTTCCATCATTGGTGTAGGTTTGGCCAAACGGATTTCGGCCGTACGCTGGGGAGTAACCGTAAGTTTACTTTGGGCCTGGATTTTAACCATTCCGGTTTCCGCAGCTTTAGCAGCCGGCATTTACCATATCTTATCCTTATTCTTATCCTAACCTAAACGGGATATTATAAAAAAAGGCTGCTTTCCTGATGGGAAGCAGCCTTTTTTGTTATGCTAAACCTAGCTGCCCAACCTCTTTCTTCGCTATTGCGACAAAAGAATCCTTCTTCAAACCTTTTTACCTTTTGGGCCGTTGCATTACTAAACAACAATAGTGTTATGGCAAAGTATTCTGAAAAATCGCAAGAAAAAGTGAAAGAAGCGATGCACGAAATGAAAGAAGGGAAGCTAAAAAGCGGAAGTAGTGGCAAGAAGGTAACCAATCCTAAGCAGGCCGTTGCGATCGGGCTTTCTGAAGCCAGGAAAGAAGGCGACAAAGTTCCTTCTCCTCCCAAAAAGAAAAAATAAAAAGCTCACATCTCCGAACCATGTGAGTAGCCCGATCATTTGCCTATAAGGCAAACATTGAGATAAACCGTTTTCTACTCACCAACAACAAATAAGGGCATCTAAAAACAAAGGGCACCTCAACGGATGCCCTTTGTTTTGAATGCTATTTCAGCAATTCATCAATGGTATGATAAGCTACCGAATGGTAATTCGGCCGGGCCTGGGCATAGATTTTTTGAGCCCAAGCTTTGCCTTCCGGCGATTTGATCATCTCCTTATATAAAGGCAACAAGAATTTGCGGCGCCCAACATTGATCAAAAACTTCTCAATATCAGCATAGGCAGGTTTATATTGCCTGCTAATAGCCAAAGTGTACCAGGCGCATTGAATCTCCGAATTTCCAGACGAGGTAAACTTAAATTCTTTATCGATATCGGTCATTTGAGCTACCGAAATATCTTGAGGCAGTTGACGAATCAGATACAATAATTCATCGGTATTGTGCTTTTTCTTATTCAAAACAGAAACATCACCGGTTTTCTTCCAATCCGCCAACAGGCTGTCTATGGCGTTAAATTTGGCAGAAGTTACTACCATGGCATCTGCCGGCAAACCGGGCTCATATATCCAGGCTTTGGCGTTAATTTTACCTTCTAACGCCTTATCTCCCTTAATCAGGTTTTTATTCAGATAAGCCAAAAACTCTTCGGTGGTAACCGATTGAAAAGCATGTGAGCTAAAATAAGCTTTCAGAAAAGCATCAAACCTCTCACGGCCAACCGCAGCCTCTATATTTCGCAAAAACGCAAAACCTTTTTCGTAAGCAATATCAGATACGCCTAAATCCGGATCGCGGCCATTAAAATCGGCCTTTAAGCGTGTATCCGGATTGTTGTCACCCATTTCGGCAATGGTTTTCTTCAGATCCTGAAAACCTAATACTTCCTGCATTTCTGCGGCATCTTTTCCGTAAATGGCTTCTAAAATCCGTCTTTCAATATAAACGGTAAAACCTTCGTTCAGCCAGAAATCATTCCAGGTGGCATTGGTCACCAAATTCCCACTCCAGCTATGAGCCAACTCGTGAGCTATCAGGCTTACCAAAGATCGGTCGCCTGCAATAACCGTTGGCGTGGCAAAAGTGAGCATGGGGTTTTCCATCCCTCCAAAAGGAAAGCTTGGCGGCAATACCAGCACATCATAGCGCTCCCATTGATAAGGGCCATAAAGCTTTTCGGCAGCTGTTACCATTTTGCCCATATCAGCAAATTCATAAGCCGCCTTAGGCAGAGTTATTGGTTCGGCATAAACTCCGCTGCGATTGTCTATCGCCTTAAATGCAATATCGCCAACGGCCAAAGCCATCAGATAAGAAGGGATGGCATGAGGCTGCTTAAACTGGTACAGGCCATCGGCATTTTTACTCTGCGGATTTTCGGCGCTCATCAATGCCAGCAATTCCTTAGGAACCTTAACCTGGGCGTTATACGTAAAACGGATGCCGGGACTATCCTGGCAAGGAATCCAGGTACGGGCTAAAATAGCTTCAGACTGGGTAAATAAAAAAGGATACTTTTTGCCGGCCGTTTGCTGCGGATTGAGCCATTGTACGGCCGCCGCATCTTTAGAGGTGTTATAGTAGATATTCACCTTTTCAGTTCTGGGTTCAATCTTTATTTTTAAAGCCTGACCTAAATATTCCACTTCAGGAGCTAAAGCAAAAGTGGTTTCTTTATCCTCATCACCCAGCGTTACTTTCTGAATATGAAGCTGCCTCGTATCAAAAACAATTTCCTCGCCCCGAGTTAAATTGTCTATAATCCAGGACGCCTTTCCGCTGATAACCTGTGTATCAAAGTCCACTTTAATATCCAGATCCAGATGTTTAACCGCTGCCTTATTGGGCTCGGCAAAAGAGTGGACATCATGCACTTTTTCGGTCATTTGGGGAGTTTTAGGCTGCCCGCAGGCAAAAGTTATCAGAGTTAACAATACGCTTAGTGATTTCTTCATGTTGCAATAATTGATTAACGAATTTAATTGAAAATCGATCAATAATTATAATCCCCGATTTTTATGCGCAGGTGCAGTAAAAAACCTGCAAATGCTTACAATGTATGGAAGGCCATCAGCAGCATTAAGAATAAAAAAGAAAAACCTCTACTGAATCAGCGAGGCTTTTTTATTCCGTTTTTCCCAATCGGGCATATTAAAACTCTATTTCAATGGTAACCGGCTTAGCTTGTCCATCTGAAGATGCTTGCCAGGCGGGTCCTTCTTTAATTAAACGCAAGGCTATATCATTGCAAGCCTTGGTTAAGCCCTGGATAATCTGAAACTGGCTAAGCTGTCCGTCAGGATTTACTGTAAAACCTACAATTACGGTTCCGCGGGCATGTATGGTGTTATTTTTTGCCTGGCGGATTCCTTCTGCCAAATATTTTTGGTAGTCTTCCCAGCCTTTAGCCGGTTGTACGCTGAAACGCAATACCTGCTTTAAGTTTTCTGAAGAATTAGATCCCAAATCAACTTCTACCTGTTTTTGATTAGCAAGCGGCTGAGGTAGCGGCTTTTTCATCCAGAATAAAATTCCTGCCAGAATAAACATTACCGCAGCAGCGGCGGCAACACTCAAACGCTGCCAACTCAGGTCAAATATTTTTTTATCTTCCTGTTTCTGGGCAATCCGCTCATGTAATTGACGTTGTAAAATGCTTAAACCTACATCCGCACCGGTAACATGGGCATAACCTTCCAGAGCATCTTTCAGAAAAGGGTCTTCTAAAGCCTGCTTTTCCAGCTCATGCATCAACTCGGCATCCAGTGTTCCCTGCAGGTAATGCTGAATAGTTATATTATCTGGCCAATTATTTCTCATTTTTTTCGATGCAAATTTTCAGATTCCGTTTACCATTCTGAATATAACTTTTTACCTTATTTAAGTCATAACCAGTTATTTCCGATACTTCTTTGTAACACTTCTGCTCCAAATAAAAAAGCCTCACGGTTTTCTGTTGTTCTTCAGGTAGCTTCTCCAAACAGTTTTCCAACATGTTTAGCTTTCGCTCCTTCGTATCATCAATATCCAGATGCACAACAGCCTCATTTTCCATAAAGTTTTCGTCCATTCTAAGCATTTCATGCTTACTGGAAACCCGAAGCGCCATCAGGCAATAATTACGGGCCAAGGTATAAAGCCAGCTTTTAAAATTGCTAACCTCATGAACCCTCAATTTACTCACCAATTGCTCAAAGATTTGCATCACGGCATCTTTGCTCTGTTCTTCGTCTTTAAAATATTTTAAGCAAAGACCATAAACCAAGTGCATATATTGTCCGTACAGTTTTCCCAGCACGTTTAAATCGCCTGTACGGCGATATTCGCGAAGCATAGACAATTCGTCTATTTCAGAAAAACCGGAACCAGAGTTTATGAATTTCAAAATCAGAGAGGTCTTTATGGTTACTCAAGTATAAAAAAAATAGCGGATTTTACAGAATACAGCGGCTCTCTATATTCAAACCTACCGGGATAATTGATTCCTTGCATTGTAAAATCCAAATGTTAGACTATTTTTAATGGCAAAAGATTTGCTTTAACAACACCCAAATAAAAACAATATGAGAAACCCTTTAAAAATAATGGCCATTGCAGGCACTTTCCTGTTTTTTACCGGATGTAATGCCCTAAACCAAGCCGGACAGGTACTGGCCCAAAACGGTATAAACCCCAGTCAGGCTGAAATTAGCTCGGCATTAAAGCAAGCACTGGAATTAGGAACCAGCTATAGTGCAGACCGTTTATCGGCCAAAGATGGCTATTTTGGAAACATGGCCATCAAAATCCTTTTCCCGCAGGAAGCCCAAAAAGCGGAGCGTACCTTGCGCAGCCTGGGACTCAACCAAATGGCCGACAATGCAATTTTAAGTATTAACCGGGCAGCCGAAGATGCCGCTCAAGAAGCTAAACCCATTTTCGTATCGGCCATTAAACAAATGAGCATTGCCGATGCCACCCAGATCTTACTGGGCAAAGATAATGATGCCGCCACCCAATATTTTAAACGGGTTACCAGCGAACAGCTTCGCGAAAAATTTCAACCCATCATCCAAAACAGTCTGACCAAAGTTGGAGCTACCCGCCATTGGAATGACGTAATAACCCGTTATAATAAGATTCCTTTGGTAAGCCCGATAAATCCTGACCTGGAAGCCTATGTAACACAAAAAGCAATAGACGGACTATTTGTAGAAATTGCGCAGGAGGAATTGAAAATACGCCAGAATATCTCATCCAGAAATACCGACTTATTACAAAAAGTATTTGGCTTTGCCGATAAAAACCGGAAATAAGCTTAGGAAAAGGCTAAGCTACATTAAGTGGATATAGTGGGTTTTTTAGACCTGATTTATAAAATTAGAAACATATGAAACATATATTCATACTTCTTAACATTTTACTGCTATATCATTTCCCTGACCCTGGCAGCAAAAAATTACAAGTCAATCAGGGCCAAAAAATGGAGTATTCCAGCATTGATTTTTTCCATAATAAAAAGTACTTATTTGGTTGGATTGGTCCAATTTCAAATTTTGGAAAAGGAACCTATAAAACAATACACAAAATCCC
>DASQIU010000165.1:0-34396 GCA_035631395.1 Daejeonella sp.
CCAAACTCTACCAGCGATTTTTCGCCACGGCGATAGCTGATACCATACGCCAGGTTTTCAATCTGCGCATCAGAAGTAGTAAATCCATTAAGATTTAAGCGGCTGATAATGGCATCTATCGCCGATTTCAGATTATAAAAACTCAACTTAGGCGCTGTTCCGTTCCAGTTTTCGGCATGCTGATTTCCGGTCATGAAAATAGCCAAACGCTGATTTTCTCTAAATCCTTGGCCTGAAGTGCTGTAAACTTTGCCGAATTCATAAAATTTCAAATCTGCCTGCCGGCGATTTTGGTTATGAACAATAGCTTCCAATCCCGAAAACAGCATGGTTTGACGCATCACATCCAGATCAGAGCTCAACGGATTCAAAATCTTCACCGCCTCTTCAGGCGTGGCTGAATAAGCCGATTTGGTTAAGGAATTGGTCAGGATCTCATTGAAACCATTAGCGCTCAGCAAATCAGAAACCTGGTTTTGAATTACTTCTTTATCCGGCTTAGGCGCATAGTTTAAAGAAGCCCGGATTTGCGTTGGGATTTCCACATTATTATAACCATGGATACGCAGAATTTCTTCGATAATATCCACTTCGCGGGTTACATCCACTTTATAAGCAGGCACCAGCAGCGCTAAACCTTCTGCATTCTCCTGCTCAATCTCGATTCCCAAACCAATTAAAATAGATTTGATCTCATCGTGGGGAATAGACTTTCCAATTAAACGATCTACGTTTTTGTAGGTCACTAATACTTGGAAAGGTGCAACCGGTTTCGGATAAATATCTGAAATGTCTGATGAAATACGTCCACCGGCAACTTCCTGAATCAAAAGTGCTGCTCTTTTTAATGCCAAAACGGTAATTTCAGGATCAGTACCCCGCTCAAAACGGAAAGAAGCATCAGTTTTTAAAATATGGCGTTTGGAAGTTTTCCGGATGGAAACGGAATTAAACCAGGCACTTTCCAGGAATACATTGCTCGTTTGCAAAGATACACCTGAACTCTCGCCTCCAAAAACACCGGCAATACACATCGGCTTTTCCGCATCGCAGATCATCAGGTCTTCGGCCGATAATTTACGTTCTACCCCATCTAAAGTGGTAAACAAAGTACCTTCGGCACATTTTTTCACCACCACTGTGGCACCGGCAATAGCATCGGCGTCAAAAGCATGCAATGGCTGGCCCAAATCATGCAAAACATAATTGGTTACATCCACCACATTGTTGATTGGGCGTACGCCAATGGCGTTTAATTTCTCTTTCAGCCATTCTGGCGAATCCTGTACCTGGACTCCACTAATAGTAACCGAAGAATATCGCGGACAAGCTTCCTCATCTTCTACCGCTACCGGAATGATCCGATCATTAGTTTCTACCTTGAAAGCCGAAACATCAGGCATCAGCACTGAGGTTTTCAGGTAAGCAGCCAAATCGCGGGCTACACCCAGATGCGAAGCAGCATCGGCCCGGTTAGGTGTCAGTCCAATCTCAAACACATGATCATCCTCTATTTTAAAATAGTCCTGCGCTTTAGTACCTATTTGGGCATCCTGAGCCAAAACCATAATTCCATCATGGTTTGTACCTAAACCGATTTCATCTTCGGCACAGATCATCCCCTCAGAAACCTCACCTCTGATTTTTGATTTAGTGATTTTAAAGGGCTCACCCACGGTAGGATAAACCGTAGTATTTACAACAGCTACCACCACTTTCTGACCGGCAGCCACATTATTAGCACCACAAACTATCTGCAAATCCTGACCATTACCCACATCTACCTTGGTTACTTTCAAGCGGTCGGCATTGGGATGCTGGCTACATTCCTTCACATAACCGATCAACAGACCTTCCAATCCACCAGGTATAGTTTGTACTTTTTCCAGACTTTCTACCTCCAAACCAATATTGGTCAATATCAACGAAATTTCTTCCGGAGATTGATCAGTTTGAATAAAATGCTTCAGCCATTTATAAGAGATCTTCATGTTCTAATTGCTAATGGGCAAAGATAAAAATTAAGCCGGTTTTGTGAGTTTGAAAAACAAGTTTCGGGCATATATCTCGCAGATTTACGCTGATTTTCTCGCAGATTTTATTTCTAATTTATTTCAGCGTCCTTTTCTGCGCACATCTGTGTAATCTGCGGAAGAAAATTTAGCCCGCGGATTTCGCTAATTAACGCTGATTTTTCCGCAGACTTTATTCCTAATTTATTTCTGCACCGCCCTATGTTATCTGCATGGAAAAAATCAAAGAATCTGCTCATCGGCAAAACTATAAAAACCTTTATCGCTGATGATCAAATGATCATATACAGGGATATCCAGAAGCAGGCCGGCAGATTTAAGCTTTCGGGTAAGATCTATATCCGCCTGGCTGGGTTTTAAATTTCCGGAAGGATGATTATGAGCCAGTATGATGGCCGAGGCTCGGTGTGCCAATGCGGTATTAAAAACGATTTTAGGATCCACTAAGGTTCCAGACTGCCCACCCCTACTAACCAAATGCCGGGAGGTAATTTTATTAGCCCGGTTTAACAAGATGATCCAAAATTCTTCATGATCTAAATCAACAAAATGCGGACTTAAAGCTTCATATACCTCTTTACTACCATGAATGCTAGCCTGAACGTCAGAAATACTCTCCCTGCGCCGCCTGCCTAATTCCAGGGCAGCAATAATACTGATAGCCTTGGCCTGGCCAATACCTTTAAATTGGGCCAGATCTGGAATATTAAGCTTACCCAACCGATTAAGATCGTTATCACAATGGTGCAGAATGCGCCGACTCAATTCAACGGCCGACTCCTCACGATTACCCGAACCGATCAAAATAGCAATCAGTTCGGCATCGCTTAAGGAACGCCGGCCCTGTACAGAGAGTTTTTCGCGGGGGCGATCTTCTTCGGCCCAGGCTTTAATGGTAATTTTCTGCTCGTAATAGCCCATACTTAAATCTAAGAAAAACCGGCCAAAACAAAAAGGGGGACCCGATAATCGGATCCCCCTTTAAAAAAGAGTGGTACAGTATTATTTCAACCCATTCACAAATTTTGTGAGTTTGGATTTATTGTTAGAAGCTTTGTTTTTATGAATAACGTTCTTCTTAGCTAAACGATCAAGCATAGAAATCACCTTAGTTAAAAGGGTCGAAGCGGCTGCTTTATCCGTAGCAGTGCGTAATTTCTTAATCGCGTTACGGGTAGTTTTAGCTTGGTATCTATTACGTAAACGCTTGGTAGCGTTTGCTCTGATTCTCTTGATGGATGATTTATGATTTGCCATTTCGTTAGCTTATTTTTTCTCTATTCTTTTAAGGACTGCAAATATAGAGTGATTATTTGAATATCCAAAAGAGATTATAAAAATTGTTCGCTTTTCTAAAAAGCTAATGTTAACCTCTTAAATCCATTGCAAAAATCACTCGCCAAAAATAAGAAATGCAGAGCGAATTCCATTTTCTAGGTGTATTTTGGCCGGAAATTTTAAACCACCGATTTATCTTTATCAAAAATGAAAAGAACTTTATGGCTTTACCTCTTAGTAGCCACTACCATTTTATGCTCTTCCTGGGGCTTTTTTGCTCACCAACGTGTTAGCCGGCTGGCCGTTTTCACTCTTCCAAAAGGGATGATCCAGTTTTACAAAAGTAATATTGATTATATTACCGAACATTCTGTAGACCCCGACAAACGCCGGTATGCCGATTCGGCCGAAGCGCCCAGACATTTTATTGATGCCGACCGTTATGGCACCTCTCCTTTTGATAGTATCCCCGAAAAATGGAACGATGCCGTCAAAAAATATGGGGAAGCAAAGCTGTTAGAAAACGGGATTGTACCATGGCAAATTGAAAAAACCTATTATTCGCTGGTAAAGGCTTTTCAGGAAAGAGATTCTGCCCAGATTTTACGCTACTCATCAGACTTAGGGCATTATATTGGCGATGCCCATGTTCCTCTGCATACCACCGAAAATTATAATGGCCAATTAACCAACCAGGAAGGATTACATGGCTTTTGGGAAAGTCGTTTGCCTGAATTATTTTCCAACCAGTACAGCTATTTTGTTGGCTCGGCCAAATATGTAAATAGCCCTTTAAAACAAGCCTGGAAAATTGTGCACAATTCTTTCCAATACAAGGATTCGGTTTTACTGATTGAGGCCCGCCTGAACAAGAGTTTCCCTTCAGACAAGAAATTTACTTTTAGCCAACGCAATGGCCGCACCAACAAGCAATATTCTGAGGAGTATTCTAAAGCTTACCATGAGGCCTTAAATGGCATGGTAGAACAGCAAATGCGGGCCGCTACCTTAGCCATTGGCAGCTTCTGGTATTCGGCCTGGGTAGATGCCGGCCAGCCTAACCTAAAAAAGCTACGCCGCACTGAAACCGAAGAAGAACGGAAACGGGTAGAAAAAGAAGAAAAACTCTATAAACAGGGAAAAATAATTGGAAGAGAGGAAAATTAAACCTCAAAAAAGAGAGGAGTTTTAAACCTCCTCTCTTTTTAATTTTAATTTGGTTTGCAGCCCTGCATAAATGGCAGGCAGAATAGTTACCACAATAATAACCAGCATCACGTAAGTGAAATTATCTTTAATAATTGGGATATTGCCAAATACAAATCCTAAGCCCAAAAAACTCCCAATCCATAAAATACCGCCCGCCACATTATAAAATGTATAGCGTCCAAAATTCATTTTTCCTACGCCGGCCACAAAAGGAGCTACGGTTCTAAAAATAGGCAGGAAACGACTAAAAATTATGGCCTTGCCACCTTGTTTATTGAAAAACTCCTGAGTTTTCAGATAATATTCCAACTTCAACACTTTATTATGAGGCTTAAATACCTTAGAGCCCAAATAACTTCCTAAATAATAGTTAACGGTATTACCCAAAACAGCTCCAATAACCAGCAAAAAGCCCATTATATACACATCCAGGCCGGTACCGCCTTTAGCAATTAAAGCCCCAACAGCAAATAAAAGGGAATCGCCGGGAAGAAAAGGAGTTACCACAAAGCCGGTTTCAGCAAAAATAATCAGGAAAATAATCAGATAGGTCCAGGTTTGATAATCGCTAACAATTTCAATCAAATGCTTATCAATATGAATTATAAAATCTAAAATATTGCTAATTACTTCCAAAACAAGGATTTTTAAGGGTGGTTAATTAATTTTCACAAGAAACAGGTTCCTGCGTACATGGGCGCAAAAATAACAAAGTCCGGCAATAAAGGCCGGACTTTCTATAAATCAAAGTCTTTTTAGACTTAGAAATGACATCTTGATTTAAGCGTACGTATTCAGCATAACCGGCATAACCAGCATTAGTACATCTTCTTGTTCGTCATGGTTTTGAGGCATCAATAAACCTGCACGATTCGGTGTGCTCATTTCCAGCAACACTTCTTCGCCACCCAGATTGTTCAGCATCTCAATCAAAAACTTGGCATTAAAACCAATTTCCATGTCCTCGCCTTCGTATTGGCAACTTAAACGCTCATGGGCTTCGTTTGCAAAATCAATATCTTCTGAGGAAATATTCAGCTCGCTTCCAGTGATCTTTAAACGAACCTGATGCGTGGTTTTATTAGCAAAAATAACCACCCGACGCAAACAGTTTAAGAATAAACCGCGGTCGATGATCAATTTATTCGGATTGTTTTGAGGGATAACCGCTTCATAATCCGGATAACGCTCATCAATTAAACGGCAAATCAGGTTAATATTTCCAAAACGGAAAAATGCACTGGTGCTGTTATATTCTACGGCCACACTTACATCTTCAGTTGGCAAAGATGACTTTAACAAGGTTAGAGCCTTTTTAGGCAAAATAAAGGAAGTTGCGGAATCTGCTTTGGAATCTTTACGACGATAACGAACCAATTTATGCGCATCGGTAGCTACAAACGTAATATGCTCAGGGCTTAACTGGCAGAAAACACCGGTCATAGCTGGGCGCAACTCATCATTACTTACCGCAAACAGGGTTTTATTAATAGCTTCGGCCAATATGGAAGCCGGCATAACCACCGAATTCGCATTTTCTACTACCGGAATTTTGGGGAAATCTTCTCCATTCTCACCGCTTAATTTATATTTTCCATCGCCGGCACTAATCTCAATGGCGAAATTATCATCATTTACAGAAAATGAAATCGGCTGATCAGGCAGCGTTTTAAGCGTTTCCATCAGAATTTTTGACGGAATAGCTACTTTTCCATCCTCTTTAGATTCTACCGGCAGGGAGGTTGTCATGCTGGTCTGTAAATCAGTTGCCGAAATGGTAAGCACTCCATCCTTAATCTCAAACAGGAAATTTTCGAGAATAGGCAGTACTGTACTGCTACTTGATGCACCATTAACCGCTTGCAATTGCTTTAGCAAAGTGGATGTTGAAACTATAAATCTCATATTCTATTTTGATTACCTATTTTTTCTTTTGCTGTTTTAGCCCAAAAAACACAGAGGGCATAATACAGCTCAAAAATATAAATTCCTGCATCATACTGGCAAACAAAATACTAACATGTTGCAGGAGATGTTAATTAAAAAGCCAATAGGCTCTAATTTTAGAAAGATTAACCCTTTAGGGGCGATAAGGTTGGAGTTGTGCCCCTTCTAAAACGCCCAGTAAACGGACAGAGGTTTCAATTTCAATTCAGAGAACTTTATTTGGGGCGTTCCCCTGCGGGTCGGGCTTTCCGTTACAAGTCCTCGTTCCGCTACGCTCCACTGTGGGCTTTTCACTTCAATCCCTAACGCATCAGAGCAATTTTCATAATGTTGTTGTTCTATTAACGTTTCCTATTACTCACTGGTATTTTTTAAATCTTGCGAGCATACTTCCTGCGGTGATAAAAATGCCAGGACAGGCCAAAAATCAGCAATAAAACCAGAGGTAAACCAATATTGATGACTTGCCAAAAGGTTTTTTCGACACGAATTCGGGGCCTGTCGAGCAAGCGGATCTTTACTTCCTTATTCCGGAGCTCAATGATCCCGGAATCATCGGTTAAGTAATCGGCTGCATTAAGCAAGAAGTTTTTATTACCGTATTGTTGTTGCGTAAATCGATCATAACCCAATGGGAAAGGCGAATGATCAACACTGCTTACCTGATTTTTCAGGATATCTCCATCAGCCACCACCATCATTTTAGTAAAAGCGCTTTGCCCAGGCAGGATTACCGGCTCTGTAATTTCGGCAGGTTGTGGACGATTTTTAAAATCGGAAGGAAATTTACCCTCTAAAAGTACAGCCACCGGCTTGGCATCGCTCTGAAAAGCCCGAGGATCGGGCTCCTGCTCTACCATTTGCAGGGAAAGCATGGTTGGCGTTTCCAACTTGCGACTAAAAGGAGAACTGGACAGAATTACTTCCTGATGCACGTTTTTGATAGCAATAGTATCAATGGTACTAATAAATTCACTGCGGATACCGTCGAGGTTTTTAACCATCGGATGACTGGAAGTAGGAATCAGTATGGGATAAAACAACCAGGGAAGCATTTGCATTTGCCCCCGCCCGCCAACCTGCCCCACATTTACCGGAATCTGGGCACAATTCATATCGGCTACCAGATTGTAATTAATACGCACTCCATATTTAAACAGGATATCATCCAGGTTTAATTTTTTAGGAAAAGTCAGTTGATTACCGGCTCCATGTAAGCTATCCAGTTCGGCATTTACCTGATCAATGGCCCATAAAACTCGGCCCCCATGCATTACAAAGTAATCGATCTTAAACTTTTCGGCTTCGCTAAAAGCGGTATTGGGTTTAGGGATAATCAATAATTTCAGTTTATCCAGGCCCGAAAATGGAATCACTTTCAGATCTACCCGGCCAACTTCATATCCATCTTCCAAAGATTTCATGGCATCGGCCAATTGCAAATCGCTTAATTCACCATGACCTTCGGTAAAACCAATGCGTGGACGGCCACCGCTGCTCAATTTTTTTATCGCGGTAGCAAAAGCATATTCCAGGTTTTGAATAGAATTGTTCAATACCTCTTCAGGCGAAGCGCCGGCCCGCGTCAACAGCAGTTTTACAGGATATTGACGGCCTTTATAGCTAAGCAAAGCAGCCGGAAAAATCGTTTTCTGCGACATCCCTTCCTCTGTTTTCACGCTCAAATTGGTGGGCTCGATCCCCTTCTCGGTTAAATCGGCAAAAACAGCTTCCTGATTTTTCGCATTCCCCGATAAGGGATTTACAAAATCTACATGCAGCTTTCCGTGCGAATAAGCTTTAAAATCGCCAAGCAAATCGCGGGTAGCGTTTTTTAATCGCTTAAATCCGGCCGGAAAATCGCCTTCCAGGTAAACCGTTACTTGCAAATCGCCATCTAAATCTTGTAATGTTTTTTGAGTAATAGACGATAAGGTATATCGCTTCTCTTTGGTAAAATCGATCCGGGCAAAATAATGGGCGAAAAGGATATTCACAAAAACCAGCGCCAACAGAAAAGTGGCCAGATAAATCAGGTCTTTTTTACGGCGGTTTACCATTTCCGACCTCCTAATATTGTTTTGGTAAGCAACAAAAAGAAAAGGATATAACTAAGAAAATAGACCAGATCCCGGGTGTCTAAAACTCCGCGGCTGATGGATTGATAATGCTCATTAATTCCCAATGCGCTCAAGTTGAAATTTTGAAGAGAGATTAACTGGCTTAAGGAATCTAATCCGCTAAAAGCGAAAAAGCAGATAAAAACCGCGATAATAAACGCCACGATCTGATTTTTCCCAAGCGAAGAAGCGAAAAGTCCGGTTGCGGCAAAAGCGGCGCCCAATAACAGTAAGCCAATATATGAGCCAATTACGGCGCCAGAATCTATATTTCCCGGCGTTACCCCTAATTGATAAACAGTAATATAATAGATGATGGTGGGTATCAGGGCTAATTTCAGAATGCTTACCGCAGCCATGTATTTACCCCACACAATTTGCCAGTCGGTTAAAGGGCGGGTGGCCAATAATTCAAAAGTTCCCTCCTTTTTTTCTTCGGCTAAAGAACGCATGGTAATGGCCGGAATCAGAAACATAAAAATATAAGGGGCGATATAAAACAAGCTGTCTAAACCGGCATAACCATAATCCAAAATGCTGGATTCGGGGAACACCCACAGAAACAGGCCGGTAATTACCAGAAAGGCCCCAATGGTGATATATGCCACCAATGAATTCAGGTAGCCGGATAATTCTTTATAAAATATGCTAAACACGCTCTTTATGCTATCAGCGCCGAAAATAAGATAAAAACCTAAACAAGAAAAGTTTCAATGGCTTTTAAACGTTGGCATGCGCTGCAGCCGAATTGGTTACTGAAACAAAAATCTGCTCCAGACTCTTACCAGGATGCTGATGATATAGATCGGGCAGCAGGGTATCGGTCATAATTTTACCCTTATTAATAATGGCCACCTGATGGCAAAGTGCTTCGGCCTCCTGCATAATATGGGTAGAAAGAATTACCGTTTTGGTTTTCCCTAATTCCTGAATTAAGCTACGGATACCCAGGATTTGATTAGGATCAAGTCCCGAAGTAGGCTCATCCAGAATTAAAACCTCCGGATCATGCAAAATGGCTTGTGCAAGCCCCACACGCTGGCGGTAACCTTTAGATAAAGCACCTATTTTTTTATGCTGTTCGATTCCCAAACCGGTTAATTCAATCACTTCGCCAATGCGTTTTTGCTTATCCCGAATTTGGTGCAAGCCGGCCATAAAATCCAGGGTTTCCTTTACATACATATCCAGGTACAGTGGATTATGTTCAGGCAGATAGCCAATATGACGCCTTACCTCCATGGGATGGCTGCTTACATCATAACCGCAAATACTGGCCGTACCCGAAGTTTGGGGTATAAAACAGGTGAGAATTTTCATGGTGGTAGATTTACCCGCTCCATTGGGGCCCAAAAAACCCAGGATGCGACCGGGTTGTGCCGAAAAAGAGATGGCATCAATAGCCTTTTGAGGGCCATATACTTTGGTTAAAGCTTGTACTTCTACACTCATGATTTAAACTCTTAAGCACAAAAATAGACAATTGTTATTCATTTTAACTGCACAAAAAAATCACAGCCTGTGCAATGCTTGCTAAACAAATAGTGAAAAATGCGAAATCAGTTTATCTTTGTGGCGTTATGAGCAAAAACAACGACGAACTTTTCAAAAATGTAATTGGCCACGCCAAAGAATATGGTTTTGTATTTCCTTCCAGCGAGATATATGATGGTTTAAGTGCGGTATATGATTACGGGCAATTGGGCACCGAATTAAAGAATAACATTAAAACCTACTGGTGGAAAAGTATGGTGCAATTGCATGAAAATATTGTCGGCATTGATTCTGCCATATTCATGCATCCTAAGGTTTGGAAAGCCAGCGGTCACGTGGATGGCTTTTCTGATCCCATGATCGATAATAAGGATTCTAAAAAACGTTACCGGGCCGACAATTTACTGGAAGATAAAATTGCCCGGTATGAAAAAGACGGAAAAACCGAGAAAGCGCAAAAATTACAGGCCGATATGGATGCCGCTTTGATGGCCGAAGATCTGCCTGCTTTAAAATCGCTAATTGAAGAGCATGAAATCGCTTGTCCGATATCAGGCACCCGCAACTGGACCGATGTTCGTCAGTTTAACCTGATGTTCTCTACCAAAATGGGCGCTACGGCTGACGGCTCGGAAGAAGTTTATCTTCGTCCGGAAACGGCACAGGGAATTTTTGTAAACTTCCTGAACGTACAAAAATCCGGAAGGATGAAAATTCCTTTTGGTATTGCTCAAATTGGTAAGGCCTTCCGTAATGAAGTAATTGCCCGCCAATTTATTATGCGGATGCGCGAATTTGAACAAATGGAATTACAATTCTTTGTTCGCCCGGGCACCGAAATGGAATGGTACCATTACTGGAAAGAAGCCCGCTTAAGATGGCATCTGGCCGTTGGCACCTCGGCCGAAAAATACCGCTATCACGACCATGCCAAGCTGGCCCATTATGCCAACGCAGCGCTGGACATTGAATTTGAATTTCCTTTCGGATTTAAAGAAGTGGAAGGTATCCACAGCCGTACTGATTTTGACCTGAAGCAGCATCAGCAGTTCTCAGGCAAAAAAATGCAGTATTTTGATAATGAACTGGATGAAAATGGAAAACCATACGGAAACTATATTCCTTACGTGATCGAAACTTCCATTGGTTTAGACCGTATGTTCCTGCTAACCATGTGCAATGCCTATGAGGAGCAGGATTTGAGCACGGATGAAAAACAAGATTCGCGTACCGTATTACGTCTGCATCCTACCCTGGCGCCTATCAAAGCCGCGGTGCTGCCTTTAACCAAAAAAGACGGCCTGCCTGAGAAAGCCCGCGAAATTATGGATTCGCTGAAACTTGATTTCAACATGCAATACGATGAAAAAGATTCTATCGGTAAACGTTACCGCCGTCAGGATGCCATTGGAACTCCTTTCTGCATCACCATAGATCATCAAACCCTGGAAGATAATACCGTAACCATCCGCCACCGCGACAGCATGGAGCAAGAACGGGTAGCGGTATCAGAACTGGATAAGATTATTGGCAACCTGGTAAGCTGGAAAAACTTACTACGCTAATATAGCTAAATAGCTGTTGGCAGATAGCTAATAGCCGCATAAAACCGATATCGGATAAGCCGGTATCGGTTTTTTTATGTTAAATGCTTATCTTCATACTGCTATGACTGACATTCAATTATACACCCAAATTTCTTCCCTGCCCTCCGATTTAAAAAAAGAAGTTTCAGACTTCGTTGAGTTTCTGAAACAAAAATCCAAGGCTAAGAAAGAAATTAAAGAAAGGCAATAAGGCTATGCCAGGAGCTTTTTCAAGATGTCGCCAGATTTTGATGAACCTTTGGAAGATTTCAAGGAAACAGGTAAATAAGTGGGCGAGTTTACCGATAATATTTAGAAAACCTGAGGCTCGTTTTTCTTGGCTGCGGGTAGTCCCGTTTTTCGCTCATACTGCACCCGGCCTTAGCCACTGGCCTGTATCCGCTGCACCCGGGTTTAGATACTCCTTTTTACATCATCGGTCAATATCCTTTCGCTGCTATAACTAACGGCTATCAACTATTACAAACTCACCTTTCTGCACTCATCTGCGTTATCTGCGAAAAAAAATCCCGGAGGGATAACCTGTTAATAGCATCACCATAAAAAACAATGACGCTCCGAAGGAGCGCCCTGTTTATCTAAATTAATCTCTCTTCAAATACAAAAACAGGAGGCTCCTTCGGAGCCAATATACCCAACAATTCTTTTTCTATAAACAGGATGCCCCGCTGGGGCGATTAAGCATGAAGCATTAATTTTTTTGGATTTGTTAGCATGTGGGCACCAAAATCCATCTGCGTTTCTTTTCTGCGCTTATCAGCGTAATCTGCGGGAGAAATATTCAGCGGAGAAAAAATCGCAAATTACGATGATTTTGTCTAAATACTGGGCTCATCTTTAAGATCCTGGCTAATGGCTAAAAGCTAACGGCTAAAAGCTAATCGCTATTTCAACTTCGCCCGCTCATATTGTGGTGGCCAGGGCACATCCAGCCCCAACTGCCGGGCGGCTTGCAAAGGAAAATAAGGGTGGCGCAAAAGTTCACGGGCCAATAAAATCACATCCGCCTGCCCTTTACGGATAATTTCATCGGCCTGGTTTATTTCGGTAATTAAACCAACGGCTCCGGTTTTAATCCCGGTTTTATTTCTCAAAGCATCAGCAAAAGGCACCTGGTAACCAGGCCCGGTGGTAATTTTTACGTTAGGTACCAAACCGCCCGAAGAACAATCAATCAGATCTATATTTTTTTCTTTCAGCAATTGAGCAAGCCGGATGGAATCCTCCAAAGCCCAGCCCCCTTCTACCCAGTCTGTAGCTGAAATACGCACTAAAAGCGGATAATTTGCCGGCCAAACCACCTGAATCTGATCAATGATATTCAACAAAAAACGAATCCGGTTTTCAAAAGAACCGCCATATTCATCCTGGCGCAGATTGCTTATGGGCGATAAAAAAGTATGGATTAAATAACCATGGGCAGCATGAATCTCCAATACTTTAAAACCTGCCTTTAGCGCCCGGGCGGCCGCGGCCTTAAAATCGGCAATTACCCGTTCAATATCCTCCAGACTCATTACCCGCAGCGCCGTACTATTTTCTTTGTATGGAATACTGCTAGGTGCCCAGGGCTGCCAACCCCCATCTAAAAAAGAAATTTGCCGGCCTCCATTCCAGGGTTCCACACAACTGGCTTTACGGCCTGAATGAGCCAATTGCATGCCTGGCACCGCTCCTTCCCGTTCTATAAAATCGGCAATCCGCTTTAAGTAGGAAATATGCTCGTCCCTCCAGATTCCTAGATCATGGGGGCTTATTCTTCCTTCGGGAGATATGGCTGTGGCTTCAGTCATCACCAGGGCTGCCCCCCCTACGGCCCGGCTGCCTAAATGAACCAAATGCCAGTCGTTAGCAAAACCATCCACACTAGAATATTGGCACATTGGCGACACCACCATGCGATTTTTTAACTGAATATCCTTAATCTTTAAGGTATCAAAAAGCGTAGCCATATTTCCTGAGAAAACCGTTTAAAAATAACACAAAATTACACCGAACTTATTTAACCTTTTAATCATGAGGGTGTTAAATAAGAAAAATCGATTTTTTAAACGTTGCTATGACAATTAAAAATCCTGTAGCCCATATTTTTGCAAACGCATTAATAAATTCCTCCGGGATATCATTAAAACCTAATTGTTGCGTTTTTATATACAATTATGCTTATGAAAACACCACCTGTTAAAATATTCATACTGTTTTTTATCGCTTTTGCTTTTACCACAATCAGTTGGGTGGCAGTGAAAAACAATGACCCTGCATCTACCAAAATTGCCGATGCCGAAAAAGTTTCACCTGTAAGTAACAACAACTTGCCGGCCATCCAGCTTTTTGAACAGCATATTGCCTCTATTTATGAAAAAGCCGGTTTAAGCGCTTCCCATCTGGACTATCAGATATTTAAAAATGCCGTAACCGGATATTATAACTTCAAAACAGCCAACTTAATTGCGGTCAATAATCCCATTATCACCATTGTTGATTTCAATAAACCCAGCACCCAAAAACGGCTATGGATTATCAATCTGGATAGTTCTAAATTATTGTTCAACACCCTGGTGGCCCATGGGCAGGGAAGCGGCAATAACGTGGCCCATTCTTTTTCCAACAAAAACAATTCCCACCAAAGCAGTCTTGGTTTTTACATTACCAGCGACACTTATTTTGGCAAACATGGCCTTTCTATGAAATTAGATGGGATGGACAAAAACCTCAATAGCAATGCCCGAGAGCGGGCAGTTGTAATTCATGGTGCAGATTATGTCAGCCAGGATTTTATCAGCAAACATGGTCGCCTTGGCCGCAGCCACGGTTGCCCGGCGCTGCCCCTTGAGCTAACCCAATCCATTATAGACAGTATTAAAGGCCGCACCTGTTTGTATATTCATGGAGGTGGGTACAAAAGTTATTCTTCAGAATTTTCCAATCCGGAGGTTGCGGCGTCCGGCTTCCTGTCTTCCTCCAGCGCTATTTCAAATATGTAAGCCCTCCTGGGTTCTTATCTGGCTTTGGATAAATTTAATCCGATAGGCAAAAGATAAAATCACTATCTTAATACAACCTGAATTATCTAACATAGATGAAAGAACTATCTGTAATAGTTACCGTTCTTAACGAGCGGGAAAACATCAAGCCGCTAATTCAGGCTATTGATGAAGCCTTAAACTATACAGATTATGAAGTAGTTTTTGTGGATGATGGCTCGAACGATGGAACTCCTACAGAAATCCGCCAAAACAGCAACCACCACATTCGCCTGGTAGAACTTCGCAAAAACTATGGCCAAAGTACCGCCATGACTGCCGGAATAGACCATTCTGAAGGAGAATATATTGCTTTACTGGATGGTGATTTGCAGAACGACCCGGCCGACATCCCTTTTATGCTGCAAAAGCTTAAAGATGAAGATTGGGATGTGGTAGCCGGAAACCGGAAAAACCGGCAAGACGGCATGTTTCTGCGCAAAATTCCCTCTAAAATAGCTAACGCGATAATCCGGCAGATAACCGGTGTGTATATTCAGGATTATGGCTGCACGCTTAAAATATTTAAACGCGAAATTGCCCAAAACCTGGGCATTTACGGCGAATTACATCGCTTTATACCGGTTCTGGCCAAGTTGCAAGGCGCCAGCATTACCCAGGTAGATGTAAAACATCATGCCCGCCGTTTTGGAAAATCCAAATATGGACTTAACCGTACCTTTAAAGTCATGTCTGATCTGGTACTGATGATGTTTTTTAGAAAATATATTCAAAAACCCATGCACCTTTTCGGTACCATGGGTTTTATTTCATTAGGATTAGGCATTGTCATCAATATGTATTTATTTGCGCTCAAATTATTGGGCCAGGATATTTGGGGCAAACCCCTGCTAATTTTGGGGCTCATTTTTTTACTGGGCGGCATTCAGCTCATTACTTTGGGGATATTAGCGGAGATTAACGTACGAACGTATTTTGAGAGCACAAACAAAAAAACTTACCAGGTCAGGCGTATTTTTAATGGATAGAAAAAAGCTCTGGGGCATTACCAAGCTCCTGTTAAAGCTGCTGGTAACGGGATTATCATTGTACCTGGTTTTTAAAAAAGTTAAATTCAGCGATCTGGAAGAAGCTTTCAGCAAGGCCAACCCCTTATTTTTATTCATTGCCTTTGTATGCTTTGTTATTTCACAAATCATCTCCTCTTCCCGACTCAATTCCTTTTTTAAAGGCATCAACCTGCATCTGTCAGAACTTTACAACTTCAAGCTCTACCTGCTGGGTATGTTTTACAACCTGTTTTTACCCGGAGGAATAGGTGGCGACGGATACAAAATCTTCATGCTACGCAAAAAGAAAGAAATTAAAGGCCGCCGGCTATTTCAGGCCATCTTCTTTGATCGCTTAAGCGGATTATGGGCCCTCACCTTAATTACCTCGGCACTTATTGCCTTCATCCCTCAATTAGGTATTCCCAACTGGCTGCCCATTACTGTGGTTGCGGCCGGCACCTTAGTTTACCGGCTCATTATGCACCGTTTTTTCCCAGACTATAGCCATAAATTTGCGCTTACCCATTTCAAAGCCATTTTAGTACAATCTATGCAAGTGGCTTGTGTCATCTTTTTGCTGCAGGCCCTTAATTTCCAGGGCAAGTTTTCGCCCTACCTGTTCACCTTTTTGGCCTCCTCGCTGGTAGCCATTTTCCCGTTCACCATTGGCGGTCTGGGCGCACGCGAGATGGTATTTTTATATGGCGCCAAATTTTTCGCCATCGATCCGCATATTGCCGTTTTAATCAGCCTGTTGTTCTATTTAACATCGGCTTTATGGTCCTTTTTCGGAGCTTATTTTGTATTACATCCTCAGGCTTTGGACGAAAAAAAGCTCGAATTGCCTTAATGTACAAATTCGCACATCAAGATATCCACAAATTCAATTTTTAGAAAGCAGTAACCCTCGTTTCCGCTTTCCCGCTTTCCGTTCCAAATCCTTATTCCGCAGGAAATTTTCTTCCAGAAGGTCAAGGTCTCTGCACCGCTTCATTGGGGGGGTCCACTTTAAACCCTAGGGTATTGCTGACTCAAAAATAAAGAGGGATTTATAATCCCGGAAAATTAAAAATCATACATCGGGATTACTCATAAATGAAATAGAGTCTCCTCCGACTCCCTTAAATATTATTTCGTAAGAATAAAAGTTTAATTTGCATATCAAACTATCTTTATACAATACATTATGCCTCGCCAAGCTCCTGAAACCCTTGCTGACAAAACGCTTAAAGAGATCGCTAATCTGAGAAAAACGCTGCATCAGCACCCTGAGCTTTCGGGACAGGAACGAGAAACTGCCGAACGCATCAGGGAGTTTATTACCACCCTCCATGATACGGAATTGATCACGAACATTGGAGGTAATGGATTGGCTGTGGTGTACCACTTCTCCGATGACGGCCCTGTGGTGGTGATCCGTTGTGAACTGGATGCATTGCCCATTGAGGAAACCAATCAGTTTGAGCACCGCTCCGTGAAGCCAGGTGTATCGCACAAATGCGGGCATGACGGACATATGGCTATTTTGGCTGGTCTGGCAATCCGGTTAAAAGAAAAAAACTTTAAAAAAGGCAGGGTTGTTTTACTGTTTCAGCCTGCAGAAGAAACTGGCGAAGGGGCCTATGCAGTGCTTAAAAGTGGAGTATTCAAAGACCTCAGTCCCGATTATTTCTTTGCCTTACATAATCTTCCCGGCGAAGAGATGAATTCCATAATTGTTGTAGATCACTTCTTTTCTGCTTCGGTACAAAGTGTCTGTATTTCACTGCAGGGAAAACAAAGCCATGCCTCGGAACCTGAAAACGGGATTAACCCTGCCATGGCAATGTCAAAAATTATTGAAGCCCTGTCTGCACTGAATGTCACTGATGAGACCCAAGCCAATTTTGCACTGCTGACACCGGTTCATCTGCACATGGGTGAAAAAGCTTATGGCATTTCTGCCGGTAGCGGCGAGCTGCATTATACCCTTAGAACCTGGAACGATGAGAAGATGGAAGAGCTTAAAGCCCAATTATGCCACCTGATAACAACCATCAGCAAAGAACATGCTCTTCAATATGACATCAGTTGGTTTGATTATTTCCCTGCCTCGGTGAATGATCCGAAATGCAATGAACTGATTAGGAAAGCTGCTGCAGGCAATGGGTTTACGGTTATGGAAAGGCCGCTGCCCTTTAAGTTCGGTGAAGACTTCGGTTGGTATTCTGCACAATACCCTTCAGCTATGTTTGGATTAGGCGCAGGGCTGAACTCTCCCGCACTGCACCATCAGGATTATGATTTCCCCGATGAAATCACTGAAAGAGGAATGGATATGTTCTGCGGCATTATTGAACAACTGCTGGGCTAGGCTGGCATTATCGGGATTATAAATCCCTTTTATCTGGTATTCGACATGCCTTTGGGAACATGCCGAATAGCAGAATAAACGAAAACTTAAAAAATATTCTAATCTTTTGATGCCTCCAGTATAGCTCGCTCTAAAATTTCATCACGATTTTCACGAATACCCTTTATTGTTTGTTCCACATAAATATTGGGAGTAATACCAATTCCATGATGTTGAGAACCATCGTGCTTATAAACCTTCATGCCGGTAAAGCTTATGGAAAAACCGCCCGGCAATATTATACGATTCACATTCCCATTAGTACCGGCAGTTGGTTGCCCAATTATTGTTGCCAATTTATAATGCTCTATAAAGCTCATATAACTTTCAGCATAACTGATAGCTTGACCATCGATCAAAAAATAGATTTTAGCATTTAAATGAGTCTTGCCAGGCTTCAATCCCCACTTCTCCGGATGGTACCCGCTTATCTTTTCCTGATCCGGATAGAGAATCTGCGGAATTTGCATCCATTGGGATGAAGTATCATCTTTTGTCATCAAATAAGTAATCAGGCCGACATTATCCCGAGGATAACCTCTTAAATCACAAATAATAGCCTTACTTTTTTGCAAAACCGGTAAGGCATCATTAATTGCTTTCATAGAAGCATTGCTAATGCTGATATAGGTAATATCGGAACTTAAAGCCTTAATGGTATCTTGCTTCGGTAATAATGAATTATAAACCTGTCTTGTTAACGATCTGCTTAATTCAATATTTTGAATTTGGTTATTCTGATCTTTAACCGTTAATACCAATTTCGAATCTTTACCACTTGGTAGAGATTCTGTTTGCGCCCTGTAATCCATCCAACCTTTTGTTGCCGCAGAAATATATTGCTGTACATTCTCGAAATAAGTTTGTGGATTTTCTCCATTAATTTTAATAACCAAGCTGCCTACTTTAAGCGCTGTTGATGAATCCAGCACCGAGGTAATCACCAATTGGTTTTCTACCCATTTCCATGCAAATGGCGGCATGTAAGAATCCGGATCAGGAAAAGAAACAAAAACATGTCCGTCTTTTAATTTTGCGGTAAGCTTTTTAAGAGTTTTACTAAAGTCTGTCGTATTCTTATCAAGATAAGTCTCACCCAAAGCTTGTTTTAAATCCTGATGCCAATCTGTTTTAGCCACATCAAAATAGGGATAAAAATGCTGGAGGACGTTCCATGCATTAATGAGATTCCCAATTCTGGTGTAAAGGCTGTTAGCTGTTAAATTAGCTGCAGGCAGATTGTTAACCCGGCTAACGATTTGCGCTAAGCGAGCAGTATCTGCAACAGCCGGAAAAGTATTTGTTTTTGTTCCGTATAATGCAATTGGAATTAGCGCTTTTAAGCCCTGGCCAAGGTCCTTCTCAATATACTCGCCAAACTTTGGATAAGCCTTAAAGAGTGATGTATGATGAGGAGCAGCGGGACTTGATATTACAATATATTTATTCCCCTTATCGTCGCGTACATCAAAGTTATATGAACTTGCACCTGCATTTCCTGAACCTATACCTCCAACCAAAGATTTAGGCGCTTTATTTACAATTTCATTTTCAAAAGAATTACTGTAAACTTCTTTAAAAACATCGCCTTCTTTAATTCTCAAACTAATATCATCGAATGCAAATTCGCCATTCTCTAGTAAGAATGCACCAAATACAATTTTTGCGGCATCCGCATCTATCTTTCCTTCAATGGTAAAAACCGTCCATTCTTTTGTTCTTATAGGATTTTGCTCCATATTATTAAAGAAACCAACTCCCTTAGTTTTATCAACTCTTAGCCAAAGACGTCCATTTCCCATTCCATTGAGCATTTTAGCCTTGCCTGAAAACACGAAATCTTTACCCTCAAAACCTGTTGCATTGATACTTGTTGAAAGAGGTCCAAAGCCCGGCTGACTATCAAATATCCGCGGACGGTTTGTTCTGGCACTTGCGTATGGACTTCTGGGATCTTTTTGTAAGCCAACGCCTACGTGCTGCCAGGTAATAATTTCAAAACCAGAAAGCTTAGCAGGAGTTAACAAGTTCTTATTGAACAGTAATTGCTCGGAGGTTTTTGCAACCTGAACTCCGGGCATTAATGGATAAATCAAAGCCTGCAAGCTATCTTTTAATTCTGCTGGTGTTTTACAGGCATCCACTTTTTCCGCCCCATAAATAGCAAACTTATCCCAGTTTATCTTAGCGGCTTCATCGCCTGGATAAAAATATTTTAAATAGCCATATAATTTGGCAAAAGCGCTTTGATTTGCTACCTGCAATGGGGTTTGAGCAAAACATGCAAAACTCGAAAATACCAGAAATGAGAAAATGAGTTTTTTCATTTTGAAAATTTTCACAATATATAGGAAATTTTCAAAGATATTAATGTTGGTATATTTAAAGTATAATTAAACTTTGCTGTTCGACATGTTCTGAAAGGCATGTCGAACTCAAAAATTATGAGAGATTTATAATCTTGGAAACGCATTATCGGGATTATAATTTTTTATTTGGCATTCGGCATGCCCTGCGGAACATGTTGAACAGCAGAATATAAAAACTTTAGGTTCTGAAGACAGGAACTAAAATATTTATTTTGAAGCAATAAAATTAAATATTAGTTTTAATTAAATTACAAGCAAAGCACGGTTCTGAATGATGATACGCTAGATCACTTTTGCGACTGAATATTTATAATGTTGGAGTTTATCTCAAAACTAGAAATTATGAAAAATTCCAATTCATCTATCTGTCTCTTTGGAATTGGCCTCTCGACTCTTCTTGGTTGCAAAAAAGCCCAAGACGAGGGCTGTTATCAGAAATATCCAACGGTAAAAACTGCCAGGAATGTAGAAGGGAGAATGTCCATACTTGATAGTAAATATCCCGAAATATGGTCCATTAAGGTTGATGGGAGTATTGGGGGGCAAGGTTATGATAGCCAAGATGCTGTTGTAATACCATGCAACATTCCCGAAAATCTAAAAAAAGAAGGCCTAAGAGTAATTTTTTCAGGACAGGCAAAAAGTACGGATCGCGATTCTAAAAAAAATGCTTATCCCCTATGGTTTTGGGATGTGTACTATCTAGATCAAAGTGAAATAAAAATTTTAAACAGTTCATATTAAATTAAAGCTTATGCAAACAGCTGTTACTTTAAGAGTTCGCATGGGTGTAAAGTCACGTTTACATTTCCTGTTAGTCATATTAGTATTCCTGTTGGTGCTTCTGAGTTCCTGCAAAAAAAACAAATTGCAATCAAACATTAAATTAAAAGACAAGCCATTGTCAGAAATTCGGAAGCACATTCAAGGCAATTGGCAAATCCATTATTCTTATGGAGGTATCACAGGCCACATACGGCATAATTATACCAATTCGTTTGTCGAGTTCAGGCCCGATGATATCATTTACTGGAAAGATAACAAGATCGAAATAGTAAATACAAAGATCAACTGGATCAGAATGAATGATCTGTTTGGTGAATTAACTTACATAATGGTTTTTGACTCCTTCTCATGGAGTGTGGACGGCATTCGAAACGATACATTGATATTATATGACAATACCTCTGAACCTATGACACATTATCTTAC
This sequence comes from Daejeonella sp., assembly GCA_035631395.1. GTDB lineage: Bacteria > Bacteroidota > Bacteroidia > Sphingobacteriales > Sphingobacteriaceae > Daejeonella. Next base: position 21,698 of record DASQIU010000165.1, read on the forward strand.
CAGGAAGTAATTTAATAAAGCTGTACCACAGCTTCATTTATCGAGTTCAGGTATGATGGCATCATTTATTGGAAAGATAATAAGAGCAGGAAGAGTAAATACAACGATCAACCGGATCAGAACTACAGACGACGGAATGAAACATTTTCTTACTAAAAAATAAAACGGCTATGAAAAAGTATTTAACGATTATTTTCCTTGTTTCCCTGAGCGCTTTAAGTTGCGATAAAACCAATGTAGAAGTTGATAGCGCTATTAATGCCTGCGGTGTTACTTCTTTTGATGAATTAACTTGGGCACAAGCACTAATTACGGGCAAAGGTCCATGTGAACTTATCTATAAAGGTGCAACGATTACTATGTATGATTACAACAACGAAAAAGTGTTCTATTTTGAAAATCCTGCATCTTCACTTGGTGTTTGTACCCGGGCAGTCTATAATTGTTCCGGAGCTATTATTATTCCTGCTATGGCAGAAGCAAAAGTTTGGGGTGATTTTGAGACCAAACGTAAAAACAAAAGACTCTTATGGCAAAAGATTTAAAATCAAATTTCAGGAAGGACTTTATTTGCTTTTTTTTTGTTTCAATGGCGGCTATATATGGCTGTGAAAAGGAAGCTACTTCAACAGAATGCGGATGTAATAGTCAGGCCCTTGAAAATGTTAATACAAAGGGGCATTTGGGGTTTGACACCTCGCAAGAAACGCCTGTACTATCTGTAACCTCTCCCGATGCAATGATGACAAAATTTTATTATGTCTGTAACCCTGAAAAGGTGAATGGATTATATAGTAAAGATCAAAGCTCTGCTGTAGAGGTTTATTTTTCCGGACAGGTTAAAAAGTTATGTAAGCCAAAGGTTGATATTCCCGAACGCATGTACGCTTCTATAACGATTGAGCAGATTATAGTGTCTAAATAAAAAACTTGCTCTTCCGAATTTGAAATTCGGAAGCCGTATCAAAGGATTTGCAATCCGGTTTTTATCTTTCAATCCAAATTATATTGAAAATCTTCGGTTTAAGGAATGGTTCAAAGAACCAAGGATAGGACTTCGGAATTGCAAATTCCGAAGAGCAAAGTGCAACAAAAGGGTGGCCATCCCAAACTTAAACGAAAATATGATGAATAAAAGGTTGCTAACAGGCATTATAGAAACGATTCAAAGAAGGCATTTCGATGCTTTACGCATGATTAATCATGGGATGGTCACCTTATTTTGGGATATAGGGGATATTGTAAAAAAAGTTTTCGAGACACAAGATGCAAACCTTAACCTCACAGGAACTAGTGAGAAGATCTCTTCTATATTCTTACCGCAATTCGGAAGGTTTTTTAGTATTGATAATATTTTGTTGATGGAAAGTTTTGCTAATAGGTGCTCATCGGCCACACTAAATCAAATTGCATCCGCTATTAGTTGGAAACATATACCTATGTTTCTTAATTTAGAAAGCCAAGATGCATGGATCTTTTACGCACGACTTATCCATCAGGAATCACTGAGTCCAGAAAAATTGAGCCAGAAAATTTCGAAAAATCTTTTTGACAAAAATGGATTAATATTGGAGTATCCTGAACATCCTTTTTTCGGAGTATTTTCAATTAAATCTCCTTATGAAGATATAATGGGAATCAAAAAGTACTTTGAAGAACCAGAAGCGACAACATTTCGTTTGCTATTTGAACCTAAAGATGAAGATCTGGATAAACTGAATATATCTGTTTTTAATGAAGAACTTATCAAACAGATTTATAAAAAAATATTTAATTTCCAAGTTACATACAACCATTGGCTTAATGTGTATATAAACCATGCCTTTAGAGAAGTCGGCGAGTTAATTACCAACTCATTAAATATCTCTGATCCTACCACAGAGCCTCTGCTTGGCAAAATTGCCAAGCATTTGGAACAGCAGTACGGCAGTCTCTTCAACGAAGAGCAGATTTATTTGTTCATAAAGTTTGCCCAGCAATTTAAAGACCCGCTACTGACTGCTGAGATCTCACAAACCGTTCGATGGGAACATATTAAGATATTATTAAGGATTGATGACCGAGATGCACAAATTTTTTATGCTCACCAAGTTTTGGAAAATGGATTTAGTGCGGGCGATCTGGAAAAAATCATTTTCAGTAATTCTTATGAATCGAAACTCCATAATAGAGATCAGGAAAATGGAACAGCAGTTAGCAAACCTATCACCGAACAGAAAGTTAAAAGCGGGAACAAGAACATAATTAATACAACAGTTGCTATAGAAGAAATAATTAATCCAAAACATGACTTGAATCGAAATATTTTTAAGAATCCAGACTTACTACAATTTCTTAAAGTCATTTAGTTAGACAGATAATCCGCTATATAACAATAAATCAGTTAAGATTTAAAGCTAATTTATTACCATTTAAACTGTCCCTAAAACATTATGAATCAGGAGAACCATCCGGTTGACTGAACCGACTTTAGCATTTTTAGCAAAAAACCGCCATTTGCATAAATGCATAAACCTAACTTTGCCGAGCGCAATAAGATTGCAAATCTATCGTTTAGGGCTAGTGTAACTCAGCTACTAGGCGCTATATTTAAGCGACTCAATCGCTATATTCCGCCAAAAAGTAGCTTTTGTCGCAACAAGCTGCAAATCTTTCGTAATTTCAGAGCTAGTGTAATTCAGCTACCAAAGCGCTATATTTAGACGGCCCCAGTGTAACTCAGCCACACTTGAACTTTTGAAATATGTCGCTGCTCTCGGAGTATGATCTGACAAATTTTGATTACCAAGACATGCGAAAGGTAGTAGTGCAGGCTTTGAGGGCAATTTCGCCTGAATGCGTATTATCCCTTATTCCTCCGGCGATCAGGAAAATTGAATGTATGAGGGTTTTGTTTAGCCTCTTAATTGATGAGCAGATTGTCCAACGCCTTGAGAAAGGAGTTGGAACTTTGGATCAGGACAACGACAAGAGGAGACGAAAAAAATTGACTTTTTACTCCAATGACCTTACCACAGCTATTAAAACATTCTAAAAAATCAGACTATTCAGAACCTCAACATCTCCGCTTGCCTAATAAAAAGTAAATAATCCTAAAGAAAACGTTCGACTACTGCTCGACTGAAACAAAAAAAGCCTTTAGATACATCATCTAAAGGCTTGATTACCAGAGTGGAGAATATCGGAGTCGAACCGATGACCTCTTGCATGCCATGCAAGCGCTCTAGCCAGCTGAGCTAATCCCCCGTTTGTGGATGCAAGTGTCGGGAAATAAATTTAAAATGGCAAATTTTAAATTAAATTTCAGATAGCCGCAGCGGTAAATAAAACCTAATCATTTAAAAATCAAGCCTTAGAAAATTCTCAGTTAGTTACCCAAGTAAGCCTTAATTAGTTTAGCCGTTCTTTCTGAGGCTCCAGGCTCTCCCATTTTAGCAGCCAGCTCATCGTATTGAAGCAACATTCGCGTACGATATACCGGATCGTGCAGGATATCTTCCAGCTCGGCCGCAATTTTTTTGGGCGTACAATCCTGCTGGATCAGTTCTTTAACCACCAACTGGTCCATAATCAGGTTAACCAGCGAAATAAAGCGGATTTTAACCAACAAACGGCCCACAGCTATAGTAAGGGCATTGGCTTTATATAAAACCACTTCGGGAATTTTTAAAAGAGCTGTTTCCAGCGTGGCCGTACCCGAGGTAACCAAAGCCGCCCGCGAATGGAGCAGCAGATTATAAGTTTCATTAAAAACAACCGGAATATCCCGCTGCCCGATATAAGACTGATATTCTTCAGGCTTAAAACAGGGCGCACCGGCAATCACAAACTGATAGGCCGGAAAAAAGTCGGCCACCTGGAGCATTACGGGCAGCAGCTTATTCAGCTCCTGTTTGCGGCTGCCGGGCAATAGAGCCACCAGTGGTTTAGCAAACAGTTTATGGCGGTATTTAAAATGATCATCCGGCTGGTTGGCGGCAATAGCATCCAACAGCGGGTTCCCTACATAATCTACCTTCATGCCCCAGTTTTTATAAAAATCAACCTCAAAAGGAAGAATGCAAAACAGGTGGTCCACTACTTTTTTGATCTTTAAAACCCGTTTCTGGTTCCAGGCCCAAACTTTTGGCGAGATGTAATAAAACACCTTGATGTCGTGTTTTTTGGCAAACTCAGCTATTTTCAGATTAAAACCCGGAAAATCAATCAATATCAAAGCATCCGGCCGATTGGCCAAAATATCCTGTTTAGCCTGGCCCAGATTTTTAAAAATAGTTTTCAGGTTAACCAGCACCTCTACCAAACCCATAAAGGCCATTTCGGCATAATGTTTTACCAAAGTTCCACCTTGGGCCTGCATCAAATCGCCACCAAAAAAACGGAACTGAGCCTGCGGATCTTCCTGTTTCAGGGCCTTCATCAAATTTGCCCCATGTAAATCGCCCGAAGCTTCGCCGGCTAAGAGGTAATACTTCATTATTGACGCATTTTATAATAAAAAAATACAAATGCACAGATAAAGGTGGAAACAATAATGCCCCGCGAAGTTTTTTCTTTATCCATACTGAAATAATACCTGACCAACAGCAAATTAATAGCTACACAGCCAATATACAGCAGGTCATTGCGTTGCAGTATCTGGATATTCTTTTTCAAAACTTCTACAAAAAATGCCGCAATGGCCGGTAATACCAGACCCAACAGAACGCCAAACCAAACATTGTCTTTTTTAAACATCAAAATTCCAGCTATTTAGTGTAGGAATGGCATGATGAGCCGTCATATCAAACTGAACCGGCACCACCGATACGAACTTGTGCTCCAAAGCCCAAACATCGGTATCTTCGCCATGGTCGTTATTCTGGAAAACTCCGGTTAGCCAGTAATAATTACGCTTATGCGGATCTAAGCGTTCGTCAAACTCCTCGGCCCATTTGGCATTGGCCTGGCGGCAAATGCGGATTCCCTTAATATCGGCTCCATGCGGAAAGTTTACATTTAACAAGGTACCTATGGGCAAACCATGCGCTAATACCTGCTGGCAAATTACCTTGATATATTTCAGACAGTGGCTAAAGTCGGCATCATAAGCAAAATCATCCAACGAAAAACCGACGGAAGGAATACTTTCAATGGCGCCTTCTACCGCGGCAGACATGGTGCCGGAGTAAATTACATTGATAGAATTATTTAGCCCGTGATTAATTCCGGATACACAAAGATCTGGCTTTTTACCTTTAAAAATTTTATTTACAGCCAGTTTAACACAATCTACGGGCGTACCAGAACATTTATACATTTCAACGCCTTCATACAAGTGGATTTTATCCAGTCGCAGAGGTTTAGCAATGGTAATGGCATGTCCCATCCCAGATTGCGGACTATCCGGAGCTACCACTACCACGTTTCCCAATTCCTGCATTACATCGATCAGCGCTTTAATGCCCGGAGCAGTAATGCCATCGTCATTAACCACTAAAATGGTTGGTTTTATATTTTTCACGTTGCGAAAATACAAAAAAGAAAAAGAGCTGATTGCTCAACTCTTTTTCTTCGCAGCGGAAAAATTATAAACTTTTCAACCATTTAACAACATCATCCCGGCTTTTACCGGTTTTCTGCTGCAGGCGGCCTAACAATTCATCATCTTTACCTTCTTCGTATTTCAGATCGTCATCTGTGAGGTTGGCATAGGCTTTTTTAACCTTGCCTTTCATCTCATTCCAGTGGCCTTTTAATTCTAATTTGTCCATAACACACGTTTTTATAGGTTTATAATTACTTGATAAACCCGCTAAAACGAGTTTAGGTTTGCAAAATTTAAAAAGAGGCGACCATTCTGGCTCTGAAGCCCCCTTTTTTCGCTTAATCTCAAGTCCGGCTTTTATTTTATTAAAATACGATGCTTTATAGAGTCATTTTTTAGATAAGCAAAACCAATAACCCATCGCTACTGATAGCCCCGCTTTCCGTTTCAAATCCTCATTTTGCTAGCCTGCCTAACGGCAGGTAGCTTCATTCCGGGTTTTCCACTGCAATCGGGTTTAGATTGGAAAAGCCTGTGCAGCAAACTCCGGATTTTAGAAAAACCAGATTAGAAAAAGAAAAAGAGCTGATTGCTCAGCTCTTTTTCTTTTTCTATAGGGAAAGGAGGTTTTTATAAACTTTTCAGCCATCTAACCACTTCATCCTGGCTTTTTCCTGTTTTACGCTGTATACGGCCTACAACTTCATCGTCGTATCTCAGATCCTCATCGGTAAGATTGCCATAGGTTTTTTTGATCTTGCCTTTCAGCTCATTCCAGTTGCCTTTTAATCCTAACTTGTCCATAATACTATTTTATTGGTTCATACTAATTAATCAACCTGCTAAAACGAGTTTAGGTTTGTCAAAAAATAAAAAACTCCAAATGGGCCCTCTCAATCTGCCAAAATGACAATTTCCTACTTAAGTTCTGTGGCTCCAGCCTTTATTTCATCCACAATGGCCGGATCCAGTAAGGTGGAGGTATCACCTAAATTATTACTGTCGCCTTCGGCTATTTTACGCAAAATACGACGCATAATTTTACCCGAGCGGGTTTTAGGCAAACCAGAAACAAACTGAATTTTATCTGGCTTGGCAATAGCCCCAATAATACGACTAACAGTCTGTAAAATATCCCTGCGGGTAAGCTCTATATTATGTTCGGATGGTCCTAAAATAACATAAGCGTAAATCCCCTGTCCCTTAATATCATGAGGAAAGCCAACTACGGCACTTTCTACCACATCGCTATGCATATTAATGGCATTTTCCACTTCGGCGGTGCCTATCCGGTGACCAGACACGTTAATTACATCATCTACCCGGCCTGTTATGCGATAATATCCTTCTTCATCGCGTAAGCAGCCGTCTCCGGTAAAATACATATTCTCATAAGTGGCAAAATAAGTGGTACGGCAACGTTCATGATCGCCATAAGTGGTACGTATTATGCCCGGCCATGGAAATTTAATGCACAGGTTTCCACCCACTCCATTTCCTTCAATTTCTTTTCCGTTTTCATCCACCAAACAAGGTTGAACTCCCGGCAAAGGCAGCATGGCATAGCCTGGTTTGGTAGGCGTAATACCAGCAATTGGCGACATTAGAATTCCGCCATTTTCGGTTTGCCACCAGGTATCTACAATAGGGCATTTACCTTTTCCTATTTTTTCATTATACCACATCCAGGCTTCTTCATTAATGGGTTCCCCCACCGAACCTAGTACTTTCAGGGAGCTTAAATCTTTTCCTTTCAGGGGTTCATCGCCAAAGCTCATCAGCGAACGGAGTGCGGTAGGCGCTGTATAAAGAATGTTTACTTCATATTTATCTACAATATCCCAAAAACGTCCGGCATTGGGCCAGGTTGGAATGCCTTCAAACATCAAAGAAGCGGCTCCTTGGGTAAGCGGCCCGTAAACAATATAAGAATGTCCGGTAATCCAGCCTATATCGGCGGTGCAAAAATGAACCTGGCCAGGTTTATACTGAAATACCGTTTTAAAAGTATAACCTACATAAACCATATATCCACCACAGGTATGAACTACTCCCTTAGGTTTTCCGGTTGAACCGGAGGTATATAAAATAAATAAAGGATCTTCGGCATCCATTTCCACGGCCGGGAAATCTGGATTGCCCATGGTTTCTACCTTTTTAATTTCATCTTCCCACCAAACATCCCGGCCTTTGATCATAGAAACCGGCGTGCGGCTTCGGGTTAACACGATAACCCGTTTTACAGATGAGCATTGTACCAGAGCGTCGTCAATTACTTCTTTCAGAGCAATATCTTTATTTCCGCGGAAACCTCCATCAGAAGTAATAACTACAGAACATTGGGCATCATTAATCCGATCAGCGATAGATTGGGCCGAAAAACCGCCAAAAACTACCGAGTGAATAGCTCCCACCCGGGCACAGGCCAATACCGCAATAGCCAGCTCGGGCACCATAGGCATATACAGACAAACCCGATCGCCTTTTTTTACCCCGTTATTTACCAGCACATTGCTAAACTGGCACACTTTAAAATGTAATTCTTTATAACTGAACCGGCGGTAATGCTCTTCCGGATCGTTAGGTTCCCACAAAATCGCCGTATCGTCGCCATTTTTTTCCAAGTGTCGGTCCAGGCAGTTTTCGGTAATATTCAGTTTTGCTCCCTGAAACCATTTTACATCCGGATCTTTAAAATTCCACTCTAAGACCTTATCCCACTTTTTTTTCCAGGTAAATTGTTCAGCAATAGCAGCCCAGAAATTTTCTGGCTCGGCTACGCTTAAATCATAAACACGTTTATAATCCTCAAAAGATTTAATGTTTAGGTTCATTGTTTAATAAGTTTTTTCTTTCGACCGGTATTTTAAATGCTTTGGGCATTCATCCAATCAAAATATATAAAGATTGATTAATTACAGAGCGTTAATCCGGAGCAGAGCTCCGCCCAATTTTAACAATTATTATTAAAAAACAGGCTTAAAGCATTGTAAAAAATCCATGTAGCTAAAAAGCTTTCTACAAAAAATAAATATTTTTTTACCTTTAATTAAACTAACCTTTTAAGTTCCAGACTAAAGAGGTGGAAATTACCCAGGCAGTTTATAAAAAAGAGCAGATTTAGGTAAGTTTAATAATAATTGATATAGATTTTTTAGAAGAATGAAGTTCTACGCTTTATTGCATACCTAAATAATTAAAAATAGTGTTGTGGCTTTTGTTTTTTATTCTGATATTTGCAAACTCTTTAAGAACTGAATTTTTAAAACGCAATACACAATATAGTCATGTCAAGAATTTGTGATTTAACCGGTAAAATGGCCATGAACGGCTTTAACGTATCAAATTCGAACGTTAAAACCAAGCGTAAGTTTTACCCGAACCTGCAGGTTAAAAGATTTTATATACCTGAAGAAGATAGATGGATTACTTTAAAGGTAAGTACTTCCGCTATTAAAACCATCAACAAAAACGGGATTACCCCTGTAATTAACAAATTCCTTAAAAAGGGATTTATATAACAAAAAATATCTGTATTGATAAGTTTCAGGTTGTTTATACAACTCAACAGCCCCAAGCTTATTCTTACACTTAAAACTATATAGAAATGGCTAAGAAAGGCAATAGAGTTCAGGTTATTTTAGAGTGTACTGAGCATAAAGAAAGCGGCATGCCAGGTATGTCTCGTTATGTAACTACTAAAAACAAGAAAAATACTACTGAGCGTTTAGAATTGAAAAAATTCAACCCGGTATTAAGAAAAGTAACTGTACACAAAGAGATTAAATAACATTGGTAAAAATTAAAAACCCTGTTTTTAATTCATTACTATAATATAAATTCAAATGGCAAAGAAAGTAGTTGCAACCCTGAAAACTGGAACGGGTAAAGAGTATTCCAAGGTAATTACCATGGTTCGTTCTCCTAAAACCGGTGCATATTCATTCAAAGAATTGATTGTTCATAACGATCACGTGAAAGACGCTATTGCGGCATCTAAGAAATCTTAATTTTCAAAAATGAAAATATTTAAAGCCGCCCTCGATTTACTCGTGGGGGGCTTTTTTCGTTATTTAAATATCTATGGGTTTATTTGATTTTTTTAAGAAGAAAGAGAGCTCCGTTCAGGAACAACAAGACCTGGATAAAGGGTTGGAAAAAACCAAGGAGGGCATTTTCTCCAAGTTAACCAAAGCTGTTATCGGCAAGTCTACCGTTGATGATGAGGTTTTAGATGAACTGGAAGAGATTTTGGTTACTTCAGATGTGGGCGTTTCTACCACACTTAAAATTATTGAACGCATAGAAAGCCGCGTAGCCCGAGATAAATACGTGAACACTACCGAGCTGAACTCATTATTAAGAGAAGAAATCCAAGACCTGCTTTCTGAAAACAACAGCAATGATTTCCGCAATTTTGAGTACGGAAACCATAAACCTTATGTTATTATGGTGGTTGGGGTTAACGGAGTAGGAAAAACCACCACCATTGGCAAATTAGCGCACAAGCTGAAGCTGGCAGGCAATAAAGTAGTTTTAGGTGCGGCCGATACTTTCAGGGCTGCAGCCGTAGATCAGTTGAAACTCTGGGGCGAGCGGGTAGACGTGCGGGTGGTTGCCCAACCCATGGGCTCAGACCCGGCTTCGGTAGCTTTTGATACGCTGCAATCAGCCGTGGCCCAGGGCGAAGATGTGGTAATTATTGATACGGCCGGTCGTTTGAACAACAAAGTGGCTTTAATGAATGAGCTGACCAAAATTAAGCAGGTAATGCAAAAAGTGGTCCCTGGCGCTCCGCATGAAATTTTATTGGTGTTGGATGCCTCTACCGGACAAAATGCCATAGAGCAATGTCGGCAATTTACTCAGGCTACCTCGGTAAATGCCCTGGCCTTAACCAAACTGGATGGCACAGCTAAAGGCGGGGTGGTTATCGGCATTTCTGATGAATTTAAAATACCGGTAAAATATATTGGTGTGGGCGAAGGCATTGATCATCTGCAATTGTTTAATAAAAGAGACTTTGTGGATTCGCTTTTTAAGCAGGACGTATCATAAATTCTAAGTAATTTTGATTATGGGCAGCATAATTATCCATACAAGCAGTCTAAAAGATCTATCATTATTGCAAGAATTAGCTCATAAAATGGGTCTTCAATCAGAGATACTAACTGATGCAGATAAAGAAGACTTGGTTTTAGCACAGGCCATTGAAGAAAATGATCCGGCAGAACAATTGAAGGTAGAGGAAGCTATGGCTTTTTATGAGAGCTTAAAAAAAGCCCAATAAATGAAAGTAAGTTTTAACCGTACTTTTTGAAAGAGTTATCCAATATTCCTTCAAAATCACGGATAAAAATTGAAAAACTTGTTTTTACAGAAATCCAAAATTATTCAAAGTACACTGAAATTCCACCCCTCCTAAAATAAAAGGCTTTAATCATTATTACTGGATCCGTGTAGGCGATTATAGGATCGGTGTACAGATAGTTAATGATGAGATTATCTTTGAACGAATTTTACATCGCAAAGAAATCTACAAGCGATTTCCGTAATAAATGTTGAGTATAAGAATCATATAATGAAAACAAAAAAATCAATTCCAACCAACAGTAAACCGCGTATCAACGTAATTACCTTAGGTTGCTCTAAAAATATTCACGATTCTGAAGTATTAATGGGCCAGCTTCGCGGCAACCAAATGGAAGTGGTTCACGAAGCCGAAAAAATTGCTAATGACGATATTATAGTGATCAATACCTGCGGATTTATTGATAATGCCAAACAGGAATCTATTGATACCATTTTACAATACAGCGAATTAAAGGATCAGGGAAAAGTTGGTAAAGTAATCGTAACCGGATGCTTATCAGAACGCTACAAACCAGAACTGCAAGCTGAAATACCGAATGTAGATGCTTATTTTGGCACCAACGATCTGCAAAACCTCTTAACCACCGTAGGCGCTGATTATAAACATGAATTACTGGGCGAACGCCTGTTAACCACTCCTTCGCATTTTGCTTATTTCAAAATTGCCGAAGGCTGTAATCGCCCCTGCTCTTTTTGTGCCATTCCGCTGATGCGTGGCAAGCATGTATCCAAGCCCATTGAAGAATTAGTGAAGGAAGCTAAATTCCTGGCCAAAAACGGCACCAAAGAATTGATCTTAATTGCCCAGGATTTAACATATTACGGTCTGGATCTGTACAATAAACGCAACCTGGCCGATCTGCTGCGCCATCTTTCTGATGTGGATGGAATAGAATGGATCCGTTTGCAATACGCTTATCCTTCGGGCTTCCCAATGGATATTTTGGATGTGATGAATGAGCGCTCTAACATTTGCAATTACCTGGATATGCCCCTACAGCACATTACAGACAATATGCTCCAATCCATGCGCCGCGGAACTACCAAACAAAAAACCATCGACCTGGTCAATTCCATCCGCGATAAAGTTCCAAATATCGCTCTGCGTACCACCCTGATTTGTGGGTATCCTGGCGAAACGGAATACGATTTCCAGGAAATGAAAGCTTGGGTAAGCGAAACTAAATTCGACCGCCTGGGCTGTTTCACCTACTCGCACGAAGAAAAAACTCATGCTTACCAGCTAACAGACGATGTTCCTGAAGAAGTAAAACAACAACGGGTGGATGAGATCATGGAAATTCAGCAGGGCATTTCTTATGATAAAAACCAGCAAAAAACCGGACAGACCTTTAAAGTGCTGATTGATAAAAAGGAGGGCGATTATTTCATCGGCCGTACCGAATTTGATTCTCCGGAAGTAGATAATGAAGTTTTACTGGATGCACGCAACGATTACGCTACTGTTGGCGGCTTTGTAAATGTAAAAATAGACCGTGCCGAAGATTTTGATCTTTACGGCCATATTGCCCGGTAAAATATGCCTGAGGTTTTTAGAAGCTCATGGCATATTTTTTATAAATGCATTGTCAAATAAAACATACACATAGATGAATTGCATAAATTCCTCTAATTTCGTTCCGGATGAAAGCAACCTATATTGATTATAGCGAAACCCATAGTTTCTCAGCGGCGGTGATGCGCTATTTGGATGGAGATCAACAATTAGATCCATTTATTTCTTACCGCCCGGATATCGAAGGTTTCAAACAATTGCTTCAACATAAAAAAACAAAAGC
>DASQIU010000166.1:0-20247 GCA_035631395.1 Daejeonella sp.
GATGAATTCGTTTTCAAAACGAATTCATCGCCTTTTTTATTAATCAGCTCCAAGGCATCTACCATTAAGCCAACCTCGATGCTAAATAGAGTCCTATCCATCACATGTTGGTCAAGCGTAAGTCCCGAGAAGATTTCGCTCTATGGTTCGACCAAGCGCACATGACAGGAAACTCATTATGACAAAGGAAGTGCAAAATTCTATGGAAGGACGGAGCCAAAACAAGAAAGACTTTTTGCATAGCCTCTACCTGGTAAATCAACGCAAGTAAACCTTATGGCCCTTTTTATTGATGTAATATTTTTTGTTGTATTTGTTTACATACACCGTCTCGCCATGAGGCCCTTTTCGGTCCTCTAAAACCTTATCCGTTATTTTAGCATAACCTTTAGAGCTTACTTCTGCAGTTTTATGACCAACTTTTTTGGCTGCTTTACCTACCGCTTTAGCGCTTTTATCTATTGCTTTGCCAGCGGATTTTCCGGCATGCTCCATTTCATGTTTACTTTTCTTGGTTTCTTTTTTTATTGTGTCCTGGCCGAAACCGGTACTGGCAACTAACAGGAAAATAACACCAAGTAATAGTCCAAAATACTTTTTCATAGCTTTACTTTTTATATAAAAACAACGTGTCAAATTAAAAACATTGGGTTTTCCAAATCAATCAGGCATTCTCTACATAGACTCTTCTATGCATTTCATCCAGGTAATAATGGCGGTCATATCGGTCAGTTAAAACATCTTCGCCATGAGGGCCTTTCATGTCTGGCATAAATCTGCTTCTTAGCCGATTACCGTATTGCAAAATCTTATTGCCCAAACTGTTTCCGGTTTGCACAATATCATCAAAATAGCTTCTGCCATTGACTCTTTTACGCATTAAAAAGATAGTTGCAGCTGCAAGACCTGCCATTAAGCCTAAAATCCTGGTTGAGTTTTTCATTTGCCTAAACTTTATTTAAGCTTTAACAAATCCCTCTAAAGTAAAGTTTTACGAAGATCTGAAATCAGGAAAGCTGCTCTGAAAGAAGTTTCATTTCAATTTCCGGAGAGTGTTTCTCGTAGATAATGGCATATACGGCCCGACAAATAGGCATATGCACTTTATAAACCCGGTTTATTTGATGCAAACAATATACTGCGTAATAACCTTCGGCAACCATGTTCATTTCCAGTTGTGCCGATTTTACGGTATACCCTTTACCCACCATATTACCAAAAGTACGGTTCCGGCTAAATTGGGAATAAGCCGTTACCAATAAATCACCCAAATAAGCCGATTCTTTGATATCCCGCTCAATAGGATGTACGGCATCCACAAATCTTTTCATTTCACGGATGGCATTGGAAATTAAAACAGCCTGAAAATTATCGCCATAACCCAAAGCATGACAAATACCGCTGGCAACCGCATAAATATTTTTTAGAATGGCGCCGTATTCGGTTCCATAAATATCATCCGAAACATTGGTTTTAATATAACGGGTATTTAACATTTGAGCAAAAGCCGAAGCCGTTGCGGTATCTGACGATGCAATGGTTAAATAGGAAAGTTTTTGAAGCGCCACTTCTTCGGCATGGCAGGGTCCGCTAATAACCAGAAAATCCTCGAAGGGAATATCATATCTCTGGTTCATAAATTCTCCGATGATCAGGTTTTCATCGGGTACAATTCCTTTAATGGCCGAAATGATCTTCTTGCCTTTCAGATCATCGGCACTAATTCCTTCTAAAGTATCTTTTAAAAAAGCGGCAGGTACATTAAATAAAACCGCATCGGCTTTGGCAATAGTTGCTTTTAAATCAGAGAGAATATTTTCGGCAGGCACCTTAAGCTCTACGGCACTTAAATAATGAGGGTTATGATTAAATTTACGAATATGCTCTATAGCCTGAGCATTACGCATCCACCAGAAAATTTCTTTCTCTTCAACGTTATCACACAATATCTTTACAATGGCCGTAGCCCAGCTTCCTCCGCCTATTACCGCAATTTTCTTAAAGTTTTGGCACATAAAATCAAAAAATCCCGCTTCCAGAAATTTATTTTTCTGAAATGCGGGACAAGTTAGTACTTTTTCGGCAAGATTATGCCTTCAATGCGGGCTTATGTGCCACAGAACATGTCTTAACGCTGATTTTCTTGCAGTTTATCACATTATTTTCTGCAAGGATTAATGAAATCTGCGGGAGATAAATGGCCCGCAAATTTCACTGATTGACGCTGATTTTTCGCAGATTTTTAAAGAAAATTTCCGAGGAAAATCTAATTTTTATTGCTACCAGTAAAAAGCTTTTCTTTATCTACTTTTTCAACCAGCATATCGTCTTTTAAGGTTTTGGAAATGGCTGTAAAAGGGCGGGAAACCACTTCATCACCGGCATTTAAACCAGACAATACCTGGATATACGTATCATCCTGAATACCAGTTGCAACCAATACCTGTTTCACTTTTCCATCTTTGTAAACAAATACATATTCTTTAACCGGTTGGTCTGATTTATGCTTTGCGTTATCATCTGAAGAAGCCGGATTGCTCATATCCTTATCTTGTTTAGGCTTTTTGTCTTCGCGAGTGGTTACCGACTGAATAGGCACCGCCAGACTGGTAATTTTCTTGGTCTGAATATCAACCGTTGCCGATAATCCGGGACGGAAAGGCGAAGGATTTTTACTATCTGGTTTTAAAAGTTGGGCATAAGATTCAGGCATGATACGCACTTTAACCGTAAAATTGGTCACCTGATCAGCGCTGGCGCCAAGCACATTGGCTGAACTGGCAATCTCAGTAACTATGCCTATAAACTTCTTACCCTGAAAAGCATCCACCTCAATATTGGCAGTATCGTTTATAGACACCCGGTTGATATCGCTTTCGTTTACATCTACCTTAACTACCATGGAACTCAGGTTAGAAATACGCATAATCTCGGTTCCGGCCATTTGGGCTGTACCCACCACACGTTCGCCCAACTCAACAGATAATTTAGAAACCACCCCGTCAACCGGAGCATAAATAGTGGTTTTAGCCAGATTATTACCCGCTTCTTTCACAATCGCGTTAGACTGGTCAACTCCAAAACGGGCACCTACAACATTTTGACGCATGGATTCCAGGTTAGCCTGAGCCGCATGAAATTCGGCTTTAGCCGCATCAAACTCGGCCACAGAAATTACTTTCTTGGCATAAAGTTCTTCATTACGCTTATAGCGGGCAGTGGTGTTCACAAAATTAGCCTCAGCCTGTTTCAATTGCTGCTGCGAGCTGGCCAGACTGGCTTTCTGAGTATTTAATGAAGCTATCGCCCGGTCGTAACCCGACTGCAGCACATCCGGACGCACTTTACACAGTAATTGCCCTTTCTTCACCACATCACCTTCTTTAACCAATAGCTCCACCACTTCTCCTGAAACTTCCGAACTTAGCTTTACCTCCACCTCCGGCTGAACCTTTCCGCTGGCCGAAACGGTTTCTACAATGGTTCTTTTTTCGGTTTTATCAACGGCTATCTGCAGTGCTTTTCCCTTGCCAAACCAGCCAAGTTTATTACCTGCAATTGCAACCACCACAAGTGCGCCTGCTGTTATGAGTACGTATTTTAAAGTATTTTTCTTCTTTGCCATGAGATGTGAGTTGTTTAATTAAAATGTTATGGGATTACCCAGGTAATAATCAATAACCTTGCTTTTGAAAATCAGATCATATCTGGCCTGAATTACATCAAATTGAGCCTTATTTAAGTTAGTTTGCGACAAATCAAAATCCAAAGCGTTGACCAAACCCACAGAATAGCGCTGCTCAATGGTATTAAAAGCTTCTTTAGCGGCCAGGTAAGCCGAATTAGCCGAATAGTATCTGCGTTCTGCTGCCTTTAAATCATACACTGCCTGATTAACAACCTTGTTTAGATTATTTTTAGCTAGCTGCTCTGAAACCTTAGCGCTTTGAAGACCTAATTTGGCCTTGCGCACCGAGGAGCGGGCATTAAATCCATTAACCAAAGGAATAGATAAACCAAAACTGATGGATTGGTTAAAGTTTTCGTCAAGTTGATTGCGGAAAGGATTTTTTTCGAAAGTGGTAATAAAATTAGGGGTTACAACGGTTTGGTTCGTACCCTGCACAAAACCTATCGGGGTGCTGGTACCATCCGGAAGCCGGTTCAATACACGCAGCCGCCCGTTAGAATATCCGCTACCTAAACTACCCTGCAAATTTAAACGCGGAGAATAGGCGCCTTTGGCTATATCTACGGCCTTTTCAGAAGCCATGCGTCGGTATTCGGCCAATTTAATATCCGGAAAATTGCTTAAAGCCTTATTAAAAACATCGGCTGCCGAATAAGCGGTATTTACCTGCTTCAGTTCATCCACAACAGGCTCTTCCACAGCAAAAGGAACAGCCGGATCCAATTCCATCAATTGCGCCAGGTTTAGCAAGGATAAATCCAACTGATTTTGGGCATTGGTTTCATTCAGCTCGGCTGTGGCCAGTTGTGATTTGGCTTGCGACAAATCGGCCAAAGTTCTATTGCCCACCTCAAATTGCTTTTGCTGCTGATCCAGTTGTTTTCTGGAAACGGCTATTTGCTGTTTAGCGGCCGTTAACATATCCTTCCCGTTCAACACCTGCAAATAGGTACTTACCACCGCCAGCACCAGATCATTCTTCACTTTCTGCACATTGCTTTTGTCGGCTTCCAGCTCATATTTACTCTGCGAAATCTGATTTATCTTCTGAAAACCCTGAAACAGGGTCACTCCAGAAAATAAACTTCCATTGGAGGAAGTGATAGACTGGTTCACAAACTGATTGGAAAGCGGGTCAATACTTCGCCCAAAGTTAAAGTTCATATTGCTGTTAGCATTTAACGAAGGGTATAAAGCCATTTTGGATTGTTTCACATTTTCGGAAGAAAGAGCTTCAGAAAACTGGGCCTGCTTAACCTGCAAATTATTTTGCAGAGCCAGCTCTATGGCCTGCCGTAAAGTAATTTTCTTGTCGCCAATAATTTGAGCATTTATGGTTGTGGCATTAAACAAACATATTATCCCCAAGAAAAAACCAGAGCGGCTTATGGTGCTACTTCGAATACATTCTTTCATATCTATTTTTGATGCTCTCAATTTGGTTATTTTTACCCTAAATTAAAAATGGCAAATATTCTTGTCTAAATCATAAAATTTAAGCTGAATGTACCTCCCCTATTCGCCCAAATGGTTAAAATGGATTTACCCTACCTTAACCTGGCATAAAAACCGTGAAGATAAATGCATTTACCTGAGCTTTGACGATGGGCCCATACCGGTTGTTACACCCTTTGTATTAAATACCCTGAAAAAATTTAATGCAAAAGCAACTTTCTTCTGTATTGGAGATAATGTATCCAAACATCCCGATATTTATCAGCAAATTTTAGACGAGGGACATGCCGTTGGAAATCATACCTACAATCATTTAAATGGATGGAAAACCTCTGATAAACAATATATCGAAAATATAGAGCAAGGCGCCCAGCTTATCCGCAGCACTTTATTTCGTCCCCCTTACGGGAGAATAAAAAAATCGCAAATAAGCCGTTTGCAGGCTTTAAATCCGGAACTTCAAATTATTATGTGGGATGTTTTAAGTGGCGATTTTGATACCCGCCTACAACCGGAAGATTGTGTAAAAAACGTGATCAGACACACCCAAAACGGCTCTATTCTGGTTTTTCATGATAGTTTGAAAGCTTTTCCACGCTTGGAACAATCCCTGCCTAAAACGCTGGAAATTTTAATGGGAAAAGGATATCGATTTGAGAAAATAATTTAGACACGAATTGCTCAAATTAGGCGAATTCACACGAATGATAGACGAAAAACGCCCCACAACCTGACAATTTAAAGACACGAATTGCACGAATTAAGCGAATTCACACGAAAAACGGAGGACGATAGACGAAAAACGGCATACAATCGCCCTAAAAACTACTAAACATTTATAATTTCAGGTAAAATATCGGCTTGGATTTGTAACTTCGCAAGGAGTTTAAAATCGAAAATTACACTTAAAAATCAAAGAATAACATGGCATTTGATTTAGAAATGATCAAAAATGTTTACAATAACTACGAAAGCCGGGTAGCCGCTGCCCGCAAGGTTGTAAACAAACCACTTACTTTAACAGAAAAAATTTTATACGCCCACTTATGGGAAGGCAATGCCTCCCAAGCTCATGAGCGTGGTATCTCTTATGTAGATTTTGCTCCAGACCGCGTGGCTATGCAAGATGCTACTGCCCAAATGGCCTTGTTGCAATTTATGCAAGCCGGCCGTCCAAGCGTAGCGGTTCCTTCAACCGTACATTGCGATCACCTGATTCAGGCCAAAGTTGGCGCTAATGAAGATTTAGCGACTGCCAATACCCAAAACAAAGAAGTTTACGATTTCCTTGCTTCTGTATCTAATAAATACGGTATCGGTTTCTGGAAACCCGGAGCTGGTATAATCCACCAGGTAGTATTAGAAAACTATGCTTTCCCGGGAGGTATGATGATTGGTACCGATTCTCACACCCCGAATGCCGGTGGTTTAGGAATGATTGCCATTGGTGTTGGTGGCGCTGATGCCTGCGACGTAATGGCCGGATTAGCCTGGGAATTAAAGTTCCCTAAACTGATTGGAGTTAAATTAACCGGAAAATTATCTGGCTGGACCTCCGCTAAAGACGTGATCTTAAAAGTTGCCGGTATTTTAACTGTAAAAGGTGGTACCGGATACATTGTAGAATACTTTGGCGAAGGCGCTAAATCTTTATCTGCTACCGGAAAAGGAACCATCTGTAATATGGGAGCCGAAATTGGAGCTACTACGTCCATTTTTGGTTACGATGAGAAAATGGCCGATTACCTGACAGGAACAGGACGTGCAGAAATTGCCAACCTGGCCAATGCGGTAAAAGAGCACTTAACCGGTGATGACGAAGTTTACAACAATCCGGAGAGATACTTTGACCAAGTAATTGAAATTGATCTTTCTACTTTAGAGCCACATATCAATGGTCCGTACACTCCGGATATGGCCTGGCCAATTTCTAAATTTGCTGAAGCTGTACGTGAACATGGCTGGCCTCAAAAATTAGAAGTAGGTTTAATTGGTTCTTGTACCAACTCTTCGTACGAAGATATTACCCGGGCCGCTTCTATTGCTCAACAAGCTGTAGATAAAAACCTGCAGGCTAAAGCTGAATTTACCATTACGCCGGGTTCTGAATTGGTACGCTATACCGTAGAACGGGATGGCTACCTGGATACTTTTGAAAAGATCGGTGGTTTGGTATTAGCCAATGCCTGCGGTCCTTGTATTGGCCAGTGGGCCCGCCACAGTGATGACCCGAATCGCAAAAACTCAATTTTAACCTCATACAACCGGAACTTCAAAAACCGGAACGATGGTAACCCGAACACCCATGCTTTTGTGGCTTCGCCTGAAGTAGTTACTGCTTTAACCATTGCCGGCGATCTGGGCTTTAACCCATTAACCGACACGCTGACCAACGAAAATGGCGAGCAGGTGAAATTGAGCGAACCTCAAGGTATTGAAATGCCTTTAAAGGGTTATGCGGTAGAAGATGCAGGTTACCAGGCTCCAGCCGAAGACGGAAGCCAGGTACAGGTATTGGTTGATCCGGCTTCAGCTCGTTTGCAGTTGTTAGAACCGTTCAAAGCTTGGGAAGGAACTGACCTGAAAGGCTTAAAACTGTTGATCAAAGCCAAAGGAAAATGTACTACTGACCATATTTCTATGGCCGGACCATGGCTTAAATTCCGTGGCCACCTGGATAACATTTCCAACAACATGCTGATTGGTGCTACCAACTACTTCAACGATCAGGTTGATAGCGTAAAAAATCAATTAAACGGCGAATATGGTGCTGTACCAGCTACTGCCCGTGCTTATAAAGCTGCAGGAATTGGCAGTATTGTAGTAGGTGATGAAAACTATGGTGAAGGTTCATCACGGGAGCATGCAGCTATGGAGCCTCGTCATTTAGGTGTTCGGGCTATCCTGGTAAAATCATTTGCCCGTATCCACGAAACCAACTTGAAAAAACAAGGTATGCTGGCTTTAACTTTTGCAGATCCGAATGATTACGACCGGATCCAGGAAAATGATGCCATCGATATTACCGGACTAGAAACTTTCTCAGTTGGCAAACCATTGACTATTGTTTTACATCATGCTGATGGCAGTTCTGAATCGTTTAATGTAAACCACACCTATAATGAACAACAAATAGAGTGGTTTAAAGCTGGCGGTGCTCTGAACATTATCCGCTTGAAACATAATTAATAGAATCATAATTGATTTTTAGAGAGACTGTCCCGATGGGCAGTCTCTTTTTTTATAGCTTCATCTGAAGGTTCCAACTCATATTCCGCCGGAATTTATTTCAGAAAGCAGAAACTTTCATCGTTCGTCACCCTGAATTTATTTCAGGGTCTCTCAGTGGCAGAAAAATTCAATACGACCATGCGATCTTTATTGGGTACTCCCCTGCGAAATAAAGGGTTATGGGAACAAGTCTTAATGTCATGTCCTTACCGAATTTCCAAAAAAAATTTCCCTCATGGAGACATACTAATCAAAAGTTTCTATCAAAATGGGAATACCAAGGGTTCAAAAACATCCTCTCTAAAATAATTCCGTCCCCAAAAAAACACCCACCTATTCTAAATTTGATACTTTTGCCCATGCAATTATCGCGGTAGCAATAAACTGCAGCTTTAAAATCATTTGCTGGATGAAAATTACCTTGCTCACCATCGGGAAAACCGAAGAGAAATACCTGCTGGAAGGCATGGAAAAATATCTGAAACGCTTAAAATTCTATATCCCAGTGAAGGTACTGGAGCTGCCCGAGTTAAAAAACACCAAAAACTTATCTCAGGACCAGCAAAAAGCCAAAGAGGCCGAATTGATTTTTAAAAACCTGAGCAATACCGACCATCTGATCTTATTGGATGAAAAAGGACAGGAGTTTTCATCTACCCGTTTTTCTGCTTTCCTAAACAAGAAGATGGTGGGCAGTGTGCAACATCTGGTTTTTGTGGTTGGCGGCCCTTATGGCTTTGATGATTCAGTATACCAACGGGCCAATGACAAAATATCCCTGTCTAAAATGACCTTCTCGCATCAAATGGTTCGCCTGTTCTTTTTAGAGCAGTTATATCGGGCCTATACTATTTTAAAAGGAGAACCTTACCACCACGAATAATTTTGTAAATTTAATTTATGGCTTTCGGACAACGTAATTACCGCTTTAAGGGTGGAAAATCAGACAATGAGCAAAAACGTTTTTGGATTTTGCTACTAATAGCCCTGGCCATTTGCGCCGCCATCGTTTACTTTACCAAGAGATATTGATAAATCTATTTTCCGGCCAACCGGTTTTTTAGCAAGAACTTTCTAACTCCTCACCCTGAATTTATTTCAGGGTCTCTCAAGGGTAAATTCTTTCAACAAACTACGAAAGTAAATTAACTGTGAATTTCGCAGGGAGGTGCTGAAAACTTTAATGACCTTGTCATCCCGAGGAACGAGGGATCTCAAAGTACACAACAGTTGCTAACAGATACTTCTTTCAACATTGACAGCGGATTGCAAACAAAAAAAGAGACTGCCTCTATTAGACAGTCTCTTTTTTGTGGTTACCCAAGAAATTTAAATAAACTTACTTTGATTTTTGAGATAACCGTGTAGCACTTTTACCCGCAGCTTTGGTGGCTTTTGGTTTTTCTGTCTGCACAGGCTCCGACTTTTTAACAGCCGCCAACTCTGGCTTTACATTACCTTCAGCCAAAGGCTCAGGAGCTTCTTCGGTAAACAATGGAAGTTCTTTAATAATGTTAAACCAGGAAATGATCTTCTTAATATCTGAAGCATACACGCGTTCTGCATCATGTTCAGGAGCTACTTCATTAAAGAAATTACGCAGTGTAGTACCATCCGCTTTTTTGGCGTCCGGAACATTGCTGCTGGCTTTGATATTCTCAAAAATATCACTCAGTTTCAGATCATCTGTTTCGCCAAAAACGGTAATATCTTCTAAAGAAGCCATTTTAGCGGTGGTCATATTTACCACGATCTTTGTTTTTTGCCCATCCAGGCTTTCCAGGATAAAACCAGATTTATTCTGTCCAACTAATTTGAACAATCCCGGCTTACCCGATACGGAAACAAGTCCTCTTAAATTCATATACTTTATTTAGTGTTTTTGCCAGAGAAGTGCAGCATTCAACTACGCCTTCAAATCTTCAATAACCTCTACGCTTAAAATTTTATCGCCCTGACGGATATCATCAACCACATCCACATTCTCCACTACTTTACCAAAGCAGGTATGATTACGGTCTAAATGTGCAGTATTGGTACGGCTGTGGCAAATAAAAAATTGCGAACCACCGGTATCACGGCCGGCATGAGCCATTGATAATACGCCACGGTCATGATATTGATTTTCGCCGGTTAACTCGCATTTAATTTTATAACCCGGACCACCCGCTCCGGTACCGGTTGGGTCGCCACCCTGGATCACAAAGTCAGGAATTACCCGGTGAAAAGTTACTCCGTTGTAAAATCCTTCTTTGGCCAGCTTTAAAAAGTTAGCTACTGTATTTGGCGCATCCTGATCGTAAAACTCTACGGTCATATCGCCTTTTTCGGTTTTTATAATTGCTTTGCTCATTTTCACTTCAAATAAGTGGGCTAAGTTACTATTTTTTCGGTTTACAGTGGCTAAACAGGTTGTACTCATTTTAAGAGAACACTTTAAGCAGTCAGCAGTGAACTTTTTTTAGAAAAGCAATACCTTAAGCACTTCGGTTCCGCTAGCCCCGCTTTCCGTTCCAAATCCTCATTCCGCGGGCGGCTTTCTACCAGAAACCAAAGCTTTTCTTCCGCTTCATTGCGGGTTTTTCACTCAATCGGGTTTAGAGAGTAAAAACCTGTACAATAAATGTCAGAATTAGGATTAAAGGATTTTAGGATGATTAGGATTTTGATTTCCAACCTTAGTAGAATCTAAATCTTCACAATACCTTATTTTTCTTTGAACTTTTATTGAATATTGCCTCTACCAACCGCATTTTTAGTCACAGGACTTTTTCCTGTACAGAAGGATGTCGCCCTTTCAGGGCTTATAGCAGGATTTATGTTATTTCAAGTTAGCTTCCAACCTTAGTAGAAACACAACTCATCAAAACACCTTATTATATTTTCAAAAGCCTTTTGAAGCAAAACCTCATAATCGGTAAAATCCTATTAAAATCCGTGTAATCATTTTTGCATCCATGGTTTCAAGGCAACGAATAATGAATGTTCCTACTACTAATGTGCCGATCCTTTTCTCTTTTTTAAAAGCCCTTCAATCCCTATCTTTAACAGAAACAATTCTTTTAACGATGGGCAGAAAATGGTATTTATTAGGGAGCATGCTTTTACTTTCATTTTTTTGCCGGGCCGCTTCCATTTTAATACCCATGGATGAGGATCAAAAAAACCACCTGAAGGCTTATGGTATTACCTTTTTGACTTTAAAAAACGGCATGGAAGCCAATTGGCTGCTCAATTACCGCGGTGGCAGTTTCCTGATCAATTATGCAAGCTCCATCGAAAATGAATGCAAGATCCGCGGCGTTTCTTACGAAGTGCTGGCCGATGCCAAAGTAAACGCTCTGTTGAACCAAATTTCCGATCCATCGGTAAACATGGAAGTAGTAAAACTGGAAAAAGCCCCTAAAATTGCCGTTTACTCGCCTAAAAACAAATTACCCTGGGATGATGCCGTAACCCTGGTTTTAGCCTATGCTGAAATTCCCTACGATATTTTATATGATGATGAAGTATTAAAAGGAGAACTGCCCAAATACGATTGGTTGCACCTACACCATGAGGATTTTACAGGTCAATATGGTCGTTTCTGGTCCTCTTTTAGAAATGCCAGCTGGTATATGGAAGATGTGAAACTGCAGGAAGCCACGGCCAAGCGGAATGGCTTTAAAAAAGTATCGGAAATGAAGCTGGCAGTGGCCAAAGATATCCGGAATTTTTGTGCCGGCGGAGGGTTTATGTTTGCCATGTGCTCCGGCCCAGAAACCTTTGATATTGCCCTGGCCGCCGATGGCGTAGATATTTGCGAAAGCATGTTTGACGGAGATGGCGCCGACCCCAAAGCGCAATCCAAACTGGATTTTTCCAAAACTTTTGCCTTCCAGAATTTCCAGTTGGATATGAATCCCTACAACTATGAATTTTCTAATATCGATGCCACTCCTACCCGCAATTTAGACCGCAGCGATGATTTCTTCACCCTGTTTGATTTTTCGGCCAAATGGGATATTGTGCCTACCATGCTCACCCAAAATCACGATAAAGTAATCAAAGGGTTTATGGGCCAAACCACTGCTTTCCGTAAAGAATTGATCAAACCCGAAGTGGTGATCATGGGAGAAACCAAATCGGTTAACGAAGCCCGCTACCTGCACGGAGAATTTGGCAAGGGTCAATGGACTTTCTATGGCGGCCATGATCCGGAAGATTACCGGCATGTGGTAGGCGCCCCACCCACCGATCTGAATCTATATCCTAATTCTCCGGGTTACCGCCTTATTTTAAACAATGTGCTGTTTCCGGCAGCCAAAAAGAAAAAACAGAAAACCTGATGGATGCTAAGCGCCATCCTATTTAAATTTGTATCAAAAATAATTATATGTCGTCCCTATGGGACTTTAATGCATATTCTAATTCAATCTCCTATAAATATTACGTCCCAATGGAACTCTTCTTTGCTCCTTTAGAAGCTATGTGTTAGTAGAATTTCTTCTATTAATTTTACTCCCCCATGGGAAATATTTTGCTCCGCTAGGAGCTATATGTTAATAGCAATTCCAAAACAAAAACGTAAAAACCCCTTTAGGGGTGATATAAAAACATTAAACAAAATTTAAACAGACTTAAATGTTTGCTTAATTATAAAACTTCCAGCTTAAACCAAATTTAAACAAGGCATCCTGCATCGGGTAAGCTCGCACGGTATAAAAACCTTTAGAAAACAGTCCCTGATTAGCATAATCGTATTTCAGCAACAAATTGGTTCGTTTCAGAGTGGCTTTTATCCATACCCCAATTACGGGCTCACTGTCATATACCACCGGCGAATTATCATTGTAAAACTGGCTGGCATTAATATCATAAGCCGGAGCTTTAAACGTAGAATGATATCTCATATCGGCTCCAATATTGGTATGTAAAACTTTGAAAAAGGTATTGGCCCAATAAAGGCTGCTATAAGTGTAAATTTCTGGGGTACGCAGGATATCCTTAAAATTAGTTTTCTGATATACGAGGTAATTATCCAGATGAAATTTCCCCAGGCTGAAATTTTTACCCACACTCAATTTCAGCAGATTGATTTTTTGTCCAAGCTGAACCGGCGCAATTTGTTTTGCCGGAGTGGTTTCCTGAAAATACAGGTAGTTGTTCACTAAAAAATATTCGGCTTTACCAGAAAATTGCAGTTTGGGGTTTTCATACAAAAAAGAAAGATTATTGATTTTTGTACGGTTAAAATTCAAATTCCACTGATGAAACTGGTAATTAATCCGTTCAAATACTTGTTCAGGAGATTTATTCTGAGAATAAGCGCCTAAAACAATTCGTCCCAATGATTTACTCAGTAAAAAATTAGTGTTGGCCTCATATAAAAAATCTCCGGCATTACGGCCCTGAGCTATTTGTTGAAGCTTAGCCACCACATCAACCCGATCGCTGAAACGATATCCTACTCCCGCATGAAGCGTAATATTTTGGAAATTGGTTGAAAAGCCCATCTGGTTATACCAGTACAAATCATGCTGCAAACCCAAATCCAGTTTCACTTCGTTTTTCAAAAAAGAAACCGTTTTACCACGCAAATAAAAACTGTAAGTAAACTCATTGCGCAGATTTTTCACCTGGGTAGAATCGTTGGTCAGGATAGAATCTGCCAGGGGAATTTTAGGAAAAGCTCCAAATTTATCGGGCTCATCCCTAAAAAATTTATACCGGTTGGTAGAGTAATTAATGGCATGCGATATCCTTTGCGTAGGCAAGATCTGCTTAGAAAGACTATCTCTGGTAAGCGTATCAATACGGCCTATATAATAGAACTGCTCTGCAGAAAAACTCTGCTGCCGCCATGTTTGCCGTGGGCGGGTTGCCCCGGTAGCACTTAAGCGCACAATTTGCGCATCTTTTCTCAATACCTGAACACTGCTAAAAATGCTGTCGTTAACCGTAGAGCCATTCTCTCCGGCTACCAAGGTGTTAAATACCGCGTTAGCCAATAAATTATAACGCTTATTAGGCGATTCATACCAGGTATAAAGCGCCGCATTCAGATGATTCACATTTTGGTTGAAGTAAAATCCATCAGAACCTATGCGATCATAATTGCCACCAAAATTGAAATTGGGTCTAGCGTTTTGGGAGTATTTGGCCTTAAAAACCTGCTCAAAAGAACCGCCATTTATGTAATAAAGTTCAGTAAAAGGCGAGCGTGCCCGGTAATAGCGCACCTGATCCGGCCGAAGCATATAAATATCCAATGCATGAAAACCTACATCAAAACCGATACTTTTAGATGGGTTAAACAGTAAATCGCGATAAGATAAACCTAAACTTCCCAAACCAATGGTTGGACGTTCCGGCTGATACAAAAGATTGTAGTTCTCAAAATTTCGCAGAGTGGTATCCAGAGGAAGCGTTTGCGTTCCATTTTTAAACAGCCCACTGGTGGTATAACGCACCATTTTGGAGTTGTAAATAACTGAGTCTTCCCGGGCTTCTTCCTTTTTTCGCAATGCATCCAAATCTGCACCTTCCTTTTGCGCATACAAATTATTACCAGCTACAAAATATAGCAGGACAATAAGCAGTATCCTAACAATCACTTTCGTTTGAGACAGCATTCTTTTATATCTATTGAGGATCGTAACGGGTAATTTAATCAAGTGTGATGATCAGCTCCTTTAATATTTGAGTCATTTGGGGTTCAGCTTCTTTGGCAACTTCAATAATCTCTTCCACAGAAACAGGTTTTAAAGTTTCGGGGAAACCCTCATCGGTAATTACGGATATGGCAAAAACAGGCAATCCCAAATGATTAGCCACAATTACCTCCGGAACGGTACTCATACCTACCGCATCACCGCCAATAATGCGCAAAAAACGATATTCGGCCTTAGTTTCCAGGTTAGGGCCGCTCACCGAAACGTACACTCCTTTATGACAGGTAATTTGATGCTTAACCGCGATGTCCAGTCCGGCCTGAACCATTTTCCGGTCATAGGCTTCGCTCATATCCGGAAAACGTGGACCTAAATCATCCACATTTCTTCCCCGCAAGGGATTATCCGGCAACATATTGATATGATCTTCAATGATCATCAAATCGCCTTTTCGGAATTCCGGATTCAGAGAACCACTGGCATTAGAAACAAATAAGCGTTTTATACCCAGATATTTCATCACCCGCACCGGAAAAGTGATCTTTTTCATGTCGTAGCCTTCGTAATAATGCAACCGGCCCTGCATAGCCACAATGCGTTTTCCATTCAGGGTTCCGAAAATCAGCTTTCCTGAATGAAATTCCAGAGTGGAAATTGGAAAATCAGGAATATTGGAATACATCAATTGATATTCTACCTGAATCTCCTTCACCAAACCTCCCAGTCCGGTACCTAATATAATCCCAATTTCAGGTTCAAAATTTTCAGTTTTACGCTTTATATAATCGGCGGTTAGTTGTATAGACTTTTGCATAAGTTTTGATTAAATGATTAAACCGGCTTACGTCGGCAGGGCTAATTTCAGCTTTAACAGGAAGATAATAAACGGGCAGTCCGCTTAAAAGTTCTTGTATAAAAGGTTCTTTCAGCCGCTGGGCATCCTTTTGAGTAGTAATGATTAGCTTGTTAACACCCGCTTCCTGATAAGCTGACACAAGTTTAGCAATATTTTTCTTGCTGAATTGATGATGATCCGGATAATGATGATGATCTATGCGGGAAGTATATTTTCTAATTTCGGCTAATAACGGCTCAGCATTAGCAATTCCGGTTAACAAAATCACCTCGGTATCAGGCAAAAGGCTATTCAGGGACCTTTCCGGATACTGGTGATCCAGAGCCTGCAGGTTTCCGTAAGCCAGATAAGAAAAAAATACCTGCTGATGTGGATAAGGAGCCACTTGCTGCAAAATGCGATTGCGTGAATCTTCATCCAAATTTTCCGGGCATTTAGTTACCACGATGATATCCGCCCGCCTTCTACCATTTAAAGGTTCGCGTAAATCGCCGGTAGGCAACAAAAATTGAAAATTAAAAAGGCTGTTATAATCAAAAAGCAGCAGGCTTAAACCTGGTTTTACCGCCCGGTGCTGATAAGCATCGTCTAAAACAATCAGTTCATGATCCGGTTGCAGCCGGCCGATGCCTTCTACCCTCTTTTCGCAAACCGCTACGGTAATATCCGGAAATTTCTGCTTAAACTGTAAGGGCTCATCCCCCACTTCAGAGGCCGTCGAGCTTGGATTAACCAACCCAAAGCCCGAAGTTTTGCGGCCATATCCACGGCTCAGAGTGGCAATTTTATAATCCTCTTTCAACAAAGCCACCAAATATTCCGTCATCGGACTTTTTCCTGCCCCACCTACGGCCAAATTGCCAATACTGATTACCGGAACCGAAAATTTAACCGAACGGAAAATGCCCAGATTAAAAGCCGTGTTTCTGAGCAGAACTACCAGTCCGTATATCAGAGAGAAAGGAAATAAAAGCAGGCGGATAAAGCGCATTCTTCATTTTTGCGGTAAAAATACATTTTTCGTTGATTGATCTCCTCCATTTAACTACTTTGGATGCTCTTAAACTTTCTTTAGCATGAAAAAAATCATCCTGTTTTTTAGCTTTTTAACTTTTTTTAGCAATGTATGTGCCCAAAATCAGATTGATAAGAAATTAACCCTCAGATTACAAGAACTGGTAAAAGATTTTAACGGCCAGGCGGGTATTTATGTAATGAATTTGAAAACCGGAAAAACAGCTTCGGTAAATGCCGACAGTATTTTCCCTACCGCCAGCATGATCAAAGTGCCCATTATGGTTGGCGTGTTTGATAAGATTGAAAAAGGGGAACTCAACTATGAACAGGATCTGATTTATCGCGACAGCCTGTTTTACGCCGGCGAAGATATCCTGGGATCATTTAAAGATGGTGAAAAAATACGCTTAAGTAAGGTACAAATGCTAAGCATTACCACCAGCGATAATACTGCCAGCTTATGGCTGCAGAAATTAGTTGGCGGAGAAAGTATTAACAACTGGCTGCAGGCCAATGGCTTTGAAAACACCCGGATCAATT
Organism: Daejeonella sp.; assembly: GCA_035631395.1. GTDB lineage: Bacteria > Bacteroidota > Bacteroidia > Sphingobacteriales > Sphingobacteriaceae > Daejeonella. The sequence goes on from DASQIU010000166.1 coordinate 17,444, forward strand.
CTCGTACCGCGGGCAGGCAAGCCGACTGGAGAATGTACGGCTGGGGCCAAACTACCCCACGCGAAATGGCTACCCTCTTGCTTAAAATCAGGGATGGAAAAGCCATCAGCGCCGCAGCCAGCGAACGGATGTACCGCAATATGGCTCGTATTTATTGGGATGGACAGGCTTTATCGCAAATTCCTTTTTATGTACAAGCTGCTTCCAAACAAGGCGCAGTAGATAGAGCCCGCTCTGAAGTGGTATTGGTAAATGCCCCACATAGCGATTATGTATTTTGCGTAGCCACCAAAAATCAGAAGGACACCAGTTGGACCAATGATAACGAAGGTTACCGCTTAATCAGGAGCGTTTCTGCACTTTTATGGAAATACTTTGAGCCAAAATCTGACTGGAAACCGGCCTTAGGGTTGCAAAAATATGGGGAATAAATGCAACAATAACCCCTATTTTACCTTAAAACCACCTCGCGAATGAACTAAAAAGGCACTGATTTAGAGTAAATTACAAAAGAAAACCTCAAGATAATTGTAAAAAATTAGAAACTAATCGAATATATTCTATTTTTGCCTTAAAACTTTTAACAATCATGACAAAAAAACTAATCCCGTTTGCGTTTTTTGCAGCTGCTGCTTTATTTTTCAGCGCTTGCAAAACTGTAAAACCTGTAGTTCAAGAAACTCCAGTTGTAGTTGAAGAGAAAAAAGAAACTCCAGCTCCACAGCCTGAGCCTAAAAAAGAAGAGCCTAAAGTTGTTGAAAAAATGCCTGAGTTCGTTTACGACAACGTACAGTTTGAATTTAACTCTTCAGTATTAAAAACTTCTTCTTACCAAGTTTTAGAGCAAATTGGTCAAGAAATGAAAAAATACCCTTCAGTAAAGTTCAACATCAACGGACATGCTTCTATTGAAGGTACTGAAGCTCGTAACAAAACTTTATCTATTGACCGGGCTAACTCTGTAAAAACTTACTTTGTAAACTTTGGTGTAGATCGCGACAACTTAACCACTAACGGTTTTGGCGCTTCTCAACCTATTGCTTCAAACAATGACGAAGCTGGCCGTTCTATAAACCGCCGTGTAGAAATTAAGAAAAACTAATTCTGTAACAAGCAGATTAAAAACGCTGATCGGATAACCGGTCAGCGTTTTTTTTTTGTGGAAGCAATTTGATTTTTAAAGAAAACTCTCAAAACCTTACTCCTTTAGCCAGCAGCCTAATCGGAGTTTCTATTTCAGAAAAGCAAAACTTCAGGTCTTTCGGTTACGTTAGCCCCGCTTTCCGTTCCAAATCCTCATTCCGCGGGAAACTTTCTACCCGCATTTAAAACCTGTATGGTCGCGTCATTCCGGGTTTTCCACTTTAATCGGGTTTAGTTTGGCAAAACCACCTGTTGTCGGAATTAGGATTTTTAAGATGGCAGGATTTTCTGGCACTTTTTAAAGTAACTTTTCAGAAAAAATCCCGCCAGGGATAACTTATTTTATAGCAATCCCTAAATAGCATTCGCTCCGGAGGACTGTTTTTATTTAAAAATCAGGAGGCTCCTCCTATAAACAGGCCGGAGACCAGTTAAATCAATTACCCTTTTCTGCCTTTAACATTTACCACTATGGTGCTGGTATGGGGCATACCTAAAGTGCTTCCCGGTGTAATTTCCAACAAATTTTGAAGATATACTTCCATAATTCCCATCATAATCCGCTTACGCGATTCTTCAAACTCAGGCATCAGCATTACCATAGATTTACCGAAATGCATTTTCCCTTTCTCATCCACCAATATTGAAAAAGAATAATCAAAATCTTTATAAGCCTTTTTAATGGAAATATGGAATTCCGGATACAGGTATTCATCCGTCGGATCCAGGTTATCCACTTTATCTTTCATCACTTTTAACTTTTCTACCTCCAGCATCCAACTTTTACTTTTCAGCATTACCGGCTTTCGGGCCGCAAATGTGTGATCACCCGTATTGTCCGAAATTTTAGATCTCACAAAAATACTATCCTTTCTATTGGGCTTCTGGAGAATCTGCGGCTTGGAGTGCAGCACCTTTTCAATATATTGATCGGCGTACAAAGTCATGTATACATTCGATCTTTCCCGCGAAATCTCCTTCTTCTCCACAGAAAGCACCTGGAAAACAACACTGTCTTTACTGGTATGCTTTAACCTCAACCAAACCCAGCCCATATTGATCACCGAATCATGGTCAAAATAAATCTTGTAATTCATAAAACGCTCTTTGGCCGGCGTATAGATCTCAACGGTATCATCCGAATGAAACATCAAACGCCAGGAAGGCTCCAGTTGATAGCCTCGTTCATCAAAAGAAAGTCCGCTATCAAAAGAACGACGCACCTCGGTAAAACGAATCCCGGTTACCGATTGAAAGGAAGGCTTGGTATGCTTTGCTCTGGGGCCAATATCCTGACAAGAGAAAAAAATGATGGAAATTAAAATCAGGAATAAAGTCCCGGAAACTTTCATAAAACAAGATGTAGAAAAAGGCGAATATAATAATTTTGAAAAGAGCCGAAAGTGACTAAAAAGTTTGCGTTTTGCTCTGTCATCATTGTCGAATGTCATGGTGAGCCCTCGAACGTCAAATCTAAAAGGAGCCTGTCGAACCACGGAGCCATCCCGTTCACAATCGGCAAGCTCATATCAACAGGCACCTATTTTTCCCGCAGATTCCGCAGATTACCGCGAAACTGTTTTTGCGAAAATCTGCGCTATCAGCGGGCATTTATTTTTCCAAAAGCCCCACAAACAGTCGAACGTCATGATGGGTCTGTC